>JAPOIA010000029.1 GCA_029979185.1 Alphaproteobacteria bacterium
AATTACACTGCCGACATCAAGGCTGAATACGAGAAGGTGGCCGCCGCGCACGCCCGCTCGGAGGCGGATAAGCTGCGCCTGCCGATCGACCAGCTCGATCCCTTCCTGGACGCCCGACTGTTGTCCAGCGAACGGCTGGAACTGGCGCAACTGATCGAACAACGGGTGACAACACGCAAGCCTGCCGCCTATCTGCTGAAGAAATCCTATATCAAAGGTGTGCCCTTCTATGTCGACGAGAGGGTGATCGTGCCACGATCCTACCTTGGGGAACTCCTGACCTCGGAGCTTTTCTCCGGCGACAGCAGCAGCCTGATGGATCCCGATTCCGTGGACAACGTACTCGACCTTTGTACCGGCTCAGGCGCGCTGGCAATCCTCGCGGCGATGGTATTCGAACACGCAAAGGTCGATGCAGTCGACGTCTCTCCCGGTGCCGCGGAAGTCGCCAAACGCAATATCGTGGATTGCAGCGAGGGAAACAGGATCGAATTTCTGCAGGGCGACCTGTTTGCGCCGCTGGCCGGCCGGACATACGATCTGATATTGACCAATCCACCCTATGTCGATGCAGAAGCGATGGCGGCACTTCCCGCGGAGTACCGGCATGAGCCGGAAATCGCACTGGCAGGCGGACCGGACGGCCTCGACATCGTCCGGCGCATCCTGAAAGACGCGCCGGCCCATCTCAACGACGGCGGCGGGCTGTTATGCGAAATCGGCACGGGCCGGGAAATCCTTGATGAGGAATATCCGGATCTGCCGTTCCTGTGGCTCGATACCGAAGAAAGCAGCGGTGAGGTCTTCTGGCTGCCGGCAAGCGCATTCCGGCAAGGCTGAACTCAGCAAAGTCTTGGCGCAGCAAAGTTTTGGCCCAGCACATGCTTAAAGCCCGCAATCGAGATTGCGGGCCTTGCACGCCTTGCAGGGGACGCAGCATTAACCGCCCCGGAACCTGCTGCGGGCACCTCCGCCTCCACGATATCCGCCACCGCTACGCCCGAAGCCCGAGCGCATCGATGGGCCTCTGAACGAGAGACGGCCATAGCCGGGTCTGCCAAAACTCGGGCGCGGACGTTATTGCGGACGGCCATATTTTGGCGGACGCGGACGATAGATCGGCCGGCCATGCGAGGGCGGGCGCGGGCGATAAATCGGTCGTCCATGCGTCGGCGGCGGACGCACGCCACAGCGGCGACCGCGGCATGGGTTGGGTGGACGAACGATAGGCCGGTCGATGCAGCGGCCGCGGCGATAGAAGCCATAACAGGGTCTCGGATTCGGGCGAACGATGCGGCAGCGCGGGTGGCGCGAGCCAGGATAGCAGCGGCGCGGCGGCATATAGCCCGGTTCGTCGATGATAACCCGGCGCGGCGGTGGATCGTAAACCGGCCCGTCGAAATAATCGCGCGGCGGGCGTGCTGTCCGGGGCTTTTTGATCACGCGGCCCGGCGTCGCGCGGCTTGGTGCAGCCTTCGGCGGGGGCGGAGGCGGGGGTGCAAGTGCAAACTGCGTTGTCTTGTTGCACAGGTCCGACCCCGCACCTGTGCAATTGGAAGCGAAATCCCAAGGCTTGTTCGCTGGCGGAAGCGGATCGGCGATACCATTGTCGTCGACATTGACGCTCTGGCCCGGCTGATTCAGAACCCGGCAATTGGCCGAGTTGCGAACGCAGACGTTGACCTCACCTTCCTGCAGCACAACGAGCGTGTTGCCGTTGGTGACCCGCACATCGTAGGTCGTGCCGCGAACACCGATCACTGCCTGCGGTGTGAGAACGCGGTAGGCCTTGCTTTCCGACTTGCCCGAGAAGAAGCGGAACGCGCCCTTGGTCGCTTCGACAACCACGTCTTTCGCAGTCTCGTCCCCATTGTAAACGAAGCGATCGAGCTTTGCCTCGCTGTCAGGGCCGACGGACATGTTGGTCTTGTCAAGAAAGACAATCTTGGTGAGGCTGTTCGTCCACGTGCGCACCAGGTCGTTCTGATAGACACGGGCGCCTTTCGACAGCCGGATGAACTGCTTCTTGTCGTCCTGCTGGCTGCGGACGTCGTTCTTGACGATAACCGTGCCACCGATGGCATTCTGGGCCTGCGCCGAGCCTGCAAGCAGAATGCAACCCGCAAAGGCCGCGGCAGATGCAGCGGCAAATCCGGTGAATTGTCTCGCGGACAACATGGCAATACCTCACTGTTCCGGCATTGGAGGCACAGCGTATTTCCGGGCCATGCTCCAACTCTTGGGAGGTATCCTAACACACTCGCCGCGCGCCCTCGTGTGCGCGAGCGCACACAGGCGTTCGATCAAGCGATCTGGTTAACGCAAACCGGAATAACGCGCCGGCTATCCGGTAACCGCCCGATCGAAGAAGGTGGATGCCAGTTCATAGGCGCGCCGCGCTTCGCTCAGCCGTTCGGTAATTTGCATGAACCCGTGATGCACGCCCTCATGCACATTGATATCATAGGTAACGCCCGCTTCATCGAGCCGGCGGGCGAAATTGATGGAATCGCACATCAGCGGATCGAGACCCGCGGCATTCAGATACAGCGGTGGCAGGCGCGCCAGAAGCGCCTCGGAGGCGCGCGCCGGGCTAATCAGTGGATCGTAGCGCAAGGCATCCGGCCCTGCGCCGCCAGGGGCATACCAGTCGAGAAATTTTTCCATCCCTGCGCGCTGCAACCCGTGGCCCGAGCCGAAACGCAGATAGGACGGCGTATCAAAATCGCAATCGTACACCCCGTAGAACAAAAGGCCGCAATCGGCGGCGCGCTTTCCGGCCCGGATTTCGTGCAACATCGTGGCGACGGACAGGTTCGCGCCGGCGCTGTCGCCGCTGAGGGCAAGCGGACCCCGGAATTCGCTGGATTTGTCAGCCTGCGCGACAACCCAGCGAAATGCAGCAACGCAATCCTGCAGGCCGGCCGGGTAGGGATGCTCGGGCGACAGCCGATATTCGACATTCAGCACGCGGCGTCCGAGGCTGTTGGCCAGCGTACGCGGCACGCGCGTGTGAGAATCGATCGAGCCGTTGGCCCAGCCACCACCATGAATGTAAACCACGCAACCGGACCTGGCTTGCTCCGGCGTATACAGGTCGCACAGCACATCCGGCGCGTCGGCGGAGCCGGGGATGGACATGCGTTCTACCGACGCCACGGCTGGCTCGCCTGTGTTCCAGCGCTTGTTCCGCATTGCCGCAACCTGCCGCTGTTCGGCCATCGACATGCCGGTCTGGTCGGGGAGCTTCTTGTCCTCTTCCAGAATGAACTGCCAGGTCGCCTCCATTTCATCGGAGCGCTTCGCCTCCGGCGAAAGCAGACGATCAATGTTGATCTTGTCAAGCGGCGAAACTGCAGTCGTCGTATTCATGAGACTCTGACCTTGCTGATAGTGCTTACGACAGTCTTTTCTTGTGTTGCGCAACCGGTATCATCGCGCGAACCTTTTTCACTCGCTCCGGATCGATGCGGGCCGCAACATAACCGACCCCATCGGACGCTTTCGCAACGACATGTCCCCACGGATCGGCCACAAGCGAATGGCCATAGGTCGAGCGCACTTCGTTGCCCTGCATATGCGTGCCGGTCTGGCCGGCGGCGCAGAAATAGGTTTCCGTTTCAATGGCGCGGGCGCGGCACAGCACTTCCCAATGATCCTTGCCGGTCTGCAGCGTAAAGGCTGCCGGAAGAGCGATCATTTCGGCGCCTTTGTCAGCAAGTGCGGCAAACAGATCGGGAAACCGAACATCGTAGCAAATCGAACATCCAACGGTGATGTCATCGCATTGATATGTGACAACCGTATCACCGGGTCGGTAGGCCTTGCTTTCCTTGTATTCCTGGCCGTCGGGCGCGGTGATGTCGAACATGTGGATCTTGCGATAGCGCGCCACTTCCTTGCCCTGGCGGTCAAAAGCCACGGTCGTATTGCCGACCCGGTTCTCGCCCTCGATTCGCTCGAGGATCGATCCACCGTGGATATAGACACCGTGCTTGCGCGCCAGCTCCTGCATCATCGAATAAGCCGGACCGCCGGGGATTTCCTCAGCGGCAGCCAGCTTGTCGGCCAGCGAGCCGCCCATGAAATCGAACACTTCGGGAAGGCTGATCCAGTCCGGATTTTCTTCTGCGATAGCCTTTTCGATCAGCTCGCGGGCAGCCTTGATATTGGCTGCCTTGTCGCTGCCGGAGTTCATCTGGATCAGTGCGACTTTCATGGAAGTATCCTCGTGGTCCCGTTTCGCAGGGCCCTGCGGCGAAGGCCCTGCAATGAAATGTCCCGGAAGCCTTATGCCGTCAGGCAACCGCTTCCATCGATACGGCAATTCCCTGTCCAACGCCTATACACATGGTCGCCAAAGCGCGCTTTGCCTTCCGTTGCTGCATTTCGAGCGCCGCACTATAGGCGATGCGCACGCCGGACATGCCAAGCGGATGGCCGATGGCAATCGCGCCGCCATTCGGATTCACATGCTCGGCATCGTCAGGCAGGCCGAGTTCGCGCATGCAGGCCAGGGCCTGCGCGGCAAATGCCTCGTTCAGCTCGGCAACGTCGAAATCCGAAATCTTCAGTCCCTGACGGGCCATCAGCTTCTGCGTTGCGGGAACCGGGCCGATGCCCATGATCCGCGGCGGCACGCCCGCTGTCGCCATGCCAGTGATCCGGGCGACAGGCGTGAGCCCGTATTTTTCCACGGCTGCGGCCGATGCGATGAGAACGGCGGCGGCACCGTCATTGATGCCCGAAGCATTGCCTGCCGTCACCGAACCGCCCTTGCGGAAGATGGCCTTGAGCTGGCCGAGCTTCTCCACTGTCGTTTCGCGCGGATGCTCGTCCTGGTCCACGACAGTGACATTGCCCTTGCGGTCCTTGAGTTCGACGCCGGATATCTCCATCGCTAGCCGGCCCGACGCGATGGCTTTTGCAGCGCGCATCTGCGAGCGCCAGGCAAATGCGTCCTGATCGTCGCGGGATATCTGGTGCTCCTCGGCAAGATTTTCCGCCGTCTCGCCCATGGCGTCGACGCCATATTGCGCTTCCATCTTCGGGTTGATGAAACGCCAGCCGAGCGTCGTGTCGTACAGTTGCGCATCGCGGGCGAAGGCGCCGCTCGCCTTTCCCATGACGAAAGGTGCGCGCGACATGCTTTCCACACCGCTGGCTATCGCCACATCCATTTCGCCCAGCCGGATGGCGCGGGCAGCCGTCCCAACCGCATCCATTCCGGAGCCGCATAGCCTATTCAGGGTGACCCCCGGAATTTCCTTTGGCAAGCCGGACAGCAGCAAGCCCATGCGGGCGACGTTGCGGTTGTCCTCACCCGACTGGTTGGCGCATCCAGTGAAGACTTCCTCGATGGCTTCTTCCGGTAGGCCAGGCACTTTCTTCAGCAGCGCGGAGATAGCCACAGCCAGCATGTCGTCCGGCCGCACGGAAGAGAGCGAGCCGCCATAACGGCCAACAGGTGTGCGCGCGCCGGCGCAAAGGAAAGCTTCGGTCATGATGGTGTCCCCGCACGGTATCGGATCGGATTATCGAAAGTAGCCACTTGTAACGGAGACCCCGCCCGGGCGCCAGAAAAAGCGAAAGGCGTCAACCGGCGACTTTATTGCCCGCCATCCAGCCGTCAAGAGCGCTTGTCTGCTGCTCGTCGAGCATCAGTCCAAGTTTGGTGCGGCGCCACAACACATCAGCCGCGGTTTCCGCCCATTCGTGCTTGATAAGCCATCGGACTTCCGCTTCGCACAGGCCTGCGCCGAAATGCGCACCCGGTCCTCCTGTCTCGACCACAAAGTCACAAAGCTGCGACGTTTCGCATCCGTAACAGGCAAGCCAGCGCGCAAGCGTCGCAGGCTGCAGCCACAGGTGGCGCGCGAGCAAAGATTTCCCTATCGCGGCCAGATCGAGCGGCGGCAAATCTCCCCCGGGCAACGGCTGTGAGGCTGTCCAGGATGGTGTCCGCAACCGGCTTTCCTGCGGACAGACGTCAGCCAGCCTTTCGACCACATCTTCCGCGAGGGTCCTGTAGCTGGTGATCTTGCCGCCAAGGACGGTCAGAAGCGGCGGTATGCCGTTGCCGCCGTCGAGATCGAGCCGGTAGTCACGGCTGGCCGCCTGGGCCTTGCCCGGACCGGCATCGGCGAGCGCCCGTACACCGGCAAAACTCCAGATCACGTCCTGAGGCGACATCTGCCTGCGGAAATAACCGTTGATCGCGGCGAGCAGATAGTCGGTTTCCTGCGATGAAATTTACGCGTCGAGTGGATCGCCGGAAAACTCGCTGTCGGTTGTTCCCACGAGAGTTAACCGGTCCAGATAGGGAATGGCAAAGACGATGCGGCCGTCCGGGTTCTGGAAAATGTAGGCGCGATCGTGATCGTATATCCGCGGAATAACGCTATGCGCACCCTGCACCAGCCGCAGCCTTTCAGCAACATCGTTGCCGTTTTGCTTGCGCTCCAGCGTTGCGCCGGTGATGTCGGCCCAGGGGCCGGCTGCGTTGACCAGCATTCTGGCGTGCACCATGACGTCTCGCCCGCTACTCTCCTGCAGGACGATACTCCATCCCTCGCCATCGCGCCGCGCCGACATGACCCGCGTGCGGGTCTGGATGTCAGCGCCGCGATTGGCCGCATCCCTCGCATTGGCGATGACGAGGCACGCGTCATCGACACGGCAATCGGAATATTCAAATCCGGACTTAAATTGGGGCTGCTGCGCCCCGGCCAGGGGCGGCCGGGTCAGGTCCGCGGCCGTCGAACGCGGCAACGACATGCCCCCGGCCAGCCGGTCATAGAGGAACAGGCCTATGCGAAGCAACCAGCGGGGCCGCATGCCGGCGCCGTATGGCAAGACGAAACGCAACGGCTGCACAAGATGAGGGGCGATCTTCAGAAGCACTTCGCGCTCGCGCAAAGCTTCGCGAACCAGCCGGAATTCGTAATTTTCCAGATAACGCAAACCACCATGGATCAGCTTCGTGGAAGCCGAAGATGTGCCTTGCGCCAGATCACCCATCTCGGCCAGCCCGGTGCGCAAGCCCCGGCCGGCGGCATCCCGCGCAATACCGCATCCATTGATACCCCCGCCCATGACGAAAAGATCATAGCAGGTCATGGGCAACGCCTGGAGTTCGCATGGCGGAAAATGGGATGGATGGAACAACTGCGGTTCGTGCCGTTTGAAACGCCTGCAGCAGCAGGCCCTGCTGCCCATGCGGTTGAGACCGCAGGCAAAAACGTATAAGACGCAGCCACGCGCCCCTTGTAGGGCTTTACGGTCACCAGCATTTTGAGCTTACCATGTCCGATACTCAACACGTTCTCGTCATTTCCTGCGAAGACAAGCCGGGAATTGTCGCAAGCGTAACACGTTTTCTGTACGACAATGGCGGCAATGTGCTGGATGCACAGCAGTTCGACGATATCGCCACCAACCGCTTCTTCATGCGTGTCGTGTTCGATTGCGCCATGGCAAGCACCGCGCTCTGCGAAGGGTTCAGCGCCATCGGCGAGCAATATGACATGGAATGGCGGCTGGAACCGCGCAGCCGGAGGAAGAAGGTCTTCATCATGGTGTCGCGGTTCGATCATTGCCTGGCGGATATTCTCTATCGCTGGCGCAACGGCGAACTGGCGATGGATATCGTCGCCATCGGATCGAACTATCAGCGAGAAACCTACAAGCACCTCGACTTCGAGGATATTCCATTCCACTACCTGCCGGTGACAAAGGCCACCAAGCTGGAACAGGAACATCAGCTATGGCAGCTGATACAGGACAGCGGAGCCGATCTGGTCGTGCTGGCGCGATACATGCAGATCCTGTCCGACGGGCTGGCAGCAAAGCTGACCGGACGTTGCATCAACATCCACCATTCGTTCCTGCCCGGATTCAAGGGCGCCAGCCCCTATACCCAGGCGCATGCCCGCGGCGTCAAGCTGATCGGCGCGACCGCCCATTACGTCACGGCTGATCTCGACGAAGGGCCGATCATCGAGCAGAATGTCGAGCGCATCAGCCATCGTGACACGCCGGACGACCTCGTCCGCAAGGGACGCGACATCGAGCGGCGCGTACTGGCGCAGGCGCTTCGCTATCACCTTGAGGATCGCGTGTTCCCGAACGGCCGCAAGACCATCGTCTTCGCAGAATAAATCACAGCTGGCAGCTCAGCCTTTCAACGGCAAGGGCTGTGTAGTCAGCCCTGCCGGAAAAACGAACCTACCGGTCGAAGGGAGTCTGGAAGAAGTCGAAGGTCGAGCGCGAGCGCGGTACCGGAGCGTAGCCAAGCGGGGTGTTGCGAACATTGCCGTTCACCGCAATGGTGCGCTTGCCAGTGCGCTTCGAGGCCGCATATTTCGAACCCTGAACGCGCTTCACGTAGTAGGTCTTCGACTTGTAGCGCTTTACATAATACTTCTTGCCGTTCTTGTAGCGCTTCACATAGTAAGCAACCTTCTTGTAGCGCTTGACGTAAACGGTCTTGCCGCTGCTGCGGCTGGCGGATGCATAGCGGCTTGTGTCTTTCCGGACGGCTGCCACCTTGCTGCGCGCTGGCTTGTAATTGGCATAGAACTGCGCGCGGGAACCGATGATGGTGATGCGCGCGCCCTCGCGCTTGATCATCGCGTAGAGCTTGGCAGCATTCGGTGTCGCCAGGCGCACGCAACCATGCGAGGCAGGTGTGCCCAGACGGCTGACATAGCTGGTGCCATGGATCGCATAACCGCCGCGGAAGAATACCGAATATGGCATCGGCGAATTGTTGTACTTGCGGGAATAGTGCATCCGACGCAGGACGGTCGGACGATAGCTGCCGCGCGGCGTATTATAGCGGCCGCGGCCCGTCGACACTTTCCATGTGTAACTGCCGGAAGAACTTGTCACATGCATGCGCTGCGTCGAAAGGTCGACCGTGACATTGACCTTCGCGTTCGCGACCGATGCCGCTCCTGCTGTGCCAAGAAATACGCTGACCGCAAGCGCGGCAGCGCCGAAAATACCAAAACGCATGACGCAACTCCTGAAAATACTGAAACTCAACTGGCACGTCAGATATATGCCCCATCCCCGTGCGTGCCGCAGAATTGCCCAAGTCGTAGCCACGGTAAACCGGAAACTCGCAGCAAGGTTAGCAAATTGGCTCCAGCAACTTCCGCCTCAATGTCTCGCTCGCGGTGTTTCACCCGATATTTGAAAGAGTTCCATAGTTAATGATTTATAAACGGGCAGCAGGCATGATTGTCTGAATTCGGCACACCGGATTAGGCTGCTCAACACAAAACAGTTTACGGGCATTCATACATCATGTTTCTGGACAAGTTTCGCGCCAGCATTTGCGCATTGAGCGCCACGATCCTTGCAGTCTTCCCGCTGCCTTCACTTGCCCAGACACCCGGCACGATGGGCGTGCGCAGCCTGCCGCCACTGGCCAATCCGGCCGATCCCTCAACCCCTGCCAAGGCGCTGTTCGGGCGCAAGTTGACCCCGGCGAAGATGCGCCCGCAGGCTATCGGCTTTTATTCGCGCGGCTGCATTGCAGGGGCGGTCGCTGTCGAGCATGACGGTCCGGCCTGGCAGGTGATGCGCCCGTCCCGTAACCGCAACTGGGGGCATCCGGAACTTGTCAAAGTCGTCAAGCGGATAGCGCGGCTCGGGCAGCAACAGGGCCATTGGCCCGGCCTGCTTGTCGGCGACATGTCGCAACCGCGCGGCGGGCCCATGCTGACCGGCCATGCCTCACACCAGATCGGGCTCGATGCCGACATCTGGTTCACCCCCATGCCGGACCATAAGCAGACCCGCCGCGAACGCGAGTTCAAGTCGGCGGTGAACATGGTGCGCCGCGACAAGCGCGATATCGACACCAGCGTGTGGACGCAGGGACACCTGAATATCGTGCGGATTGCCGCCAAGCAGCCCGAGGTGCAACGCATTCTGGTCAATGCCGCAATCAAGAAGGCGCTGTGCCGCTATCGTGGCAGTGATCGCACATGGCTGTCGAAGGTGCGTCCCTACTGGGGACACAACTACCATTTCCACTTGCGCATATATTGTCCCAAGGGAAGCCCCAGCTGCCGGCGGCAGGCTTCCGTACCGGGCGGTGACGGCTGTGGCAAGGCTCTGGCATGGTGGTTTACCGACCGGGTTCTGAACCCGCCGCCGCCCAGAAAGCCGCCGAAGAAGCGCCCGCCGGTTACCATGGCGCAGATGCCCGGCGCTTGCATGACGGTAATGAACGCGCGATAGCGTCAATCATGAATGAAGACAGGTCCTTGCCTCCTGTCGATCCTCTATCGGCCGGCATAGCCGATGGTTACCTGGCGGCGGCGTGACATCCATATCAACAGCAGCCCCAGCACCGCCAATATCACAAAGGTGGGCAGCCAGAATACCGAGACCAGGAATGGATCCCACAACAGGGGATGGATATTCTGTTCGATGGCTGGTTTCAGGGCCGGATATGTTTTGGGGAACAGGTAGCCGGTCATGGCGCCGAAGGTCGTCACCATCAATTTGGACGCGGCAATGGAACGGGTGCCGTCAATGATCAGCGCCGCAAGCGCGGAAGCAAGCAGAACCACTCCAATTGACCGGATGATGTAACGAACCATTGTGCGAAACCATTAAGTCATCGCTGCCGCTGTACGCAGCGACCTGCGAAGCGCAGATGCCCGAATTATCCAGACACCTCTCATGCGCCCCGATTTTGGCGAAAAACCAGAGCCGGAACGTGATCCAGGCTGCTGGCTCCTACAAAACGCCAGGGTCCATGCTGGATAGCCGCTATCCCGCGCTGTGTCCATGCGAGGCGCGGTAGCGGTTATTCCGCCGCCTGTTTCACCGCCTTCGCCTCCTGGATGATCCGCCACAGCCGCTCCGGGGTTGCGGGCATCGGGACATCGCGGACATTGTAGGGGGATAGCGCGTCAACGAGCGCATTGGCCATGGCCGGCAGCGCGCCGACGCATCCGGCCTCACCTGCGCCCTTCACGCCCAGCGGATTGGACGGCGTTGCACGGCCGTTGGACTTGATCTCCACGTAGGAAAAGTCCCGCGCGTGGGGCATGGCATAGTCCATGAAGGAGGCCGACAGAAGCTCTCCCGTTTCGGTATCGTAACGAAGGTGCTCCATCAGCATCTGGCCGACGCCCTGGGCGAGCCCGCCCAGTATCTGCCCTTTGAGCAGCAGCGGGTTCATGACATTGCCGACGTCATCCACCACCTTGTACTGGATCATTTCGACCTGGCCGGTGTCTTCGTCTATCTCCAGTTCGACGATATGGGTGCCGCTGGGATAGTTGGCCTTCTTGTTGTTGAACACGGCGGTCGAGCTTAGACCCGGCTCCATGTCCTCCGGCAGCTGGTTCGGCTTCGAGGCCATCAGCACAACCTCCTGCATGGTAATGGTGCCGCCGGACTTCGCGGTGAAAACACCTTCGGCAAACGTGACATCGCTTTCCGGGCTCTGCAGGGCGTGGGCGGCGATCTTTTTTGCCTTCACGAGAATCTTGTCGGCTGCCATCAGCATGGCGCCGCCGCCGATGGCCGACGTGCGCGAGCCACCGGTGCCTTCGCCATAAAAAACGATGTCCGTGTCGCCCTGGTCGTAATGCACGTCCTTCGGGTCGAGGCCGAGGCGATCGCACACCAGTTGCTTGAACACGGTCTCATGCCCCTGGCCCTGCGTCACCGAGCCGGAGACGATGGTCATGGAGCCGGTGCGGTCGAAGCGGATTTCCGCACCTTCAATTCCGGGCGAAGCTGCCTTTTCGATCGAATTGGAGATGCCGATGCCGCGCAGTTTGCCGCGCTTTTTCGCCTCGGCCCGGCGTGCCTCGAACCCGTCCCAGTCGGCCATCTTCAGGCACATGTCCATGCATTCCTCGAAGTCGCCGCTGTCGTAGGTGAAGGACAGGGCGGACTTGTAGGGCAAGGCGGACACAGGGATGATATTCTTGCGGCGCAATTCCACCGGATCGAAGTCGAGTTCGCGGGCGGCGCAATCGACGATGCGCTCCAGCACATAGGCCGCTTCCGGCCTGCCGTTGCCGCGATAGGGCCGCATCCAGTGCGTGTGGGTGTAAACCCCGGTTACATCGACATGAATGGCCGGACACGTATAGACGCCAGCCAGCGTGCCAAGATTGCTGGTCAGCCCGCTTTCAGAGCCCGGCTGGACATAGGCGCCGAGATTGCCCAGCGTCTTGATCCGCATGCCGAGAAACTTGCCTTCCTTGTCCAGCGCGAGACTCGCGGTCGTCAGGTTGTCGCGCGCGGCAGCGTCGGACACGAAGCTCTCGTTGCGGGTGGCGGTCCATTTTACCGGTCGGCCGGTGACCTTGGCGGCCAGCAGCACGAGGCCGACCTCGTTGAACACGCCGGACTTCATGCCGAAACTGCCGCCGATATCGCCGGCAACGACACGGATGCGGCTTTCCGGCACGCGCAGGGTTTCCGACAGGCGTTCGCGGAAATCAAGCGCCCGCTGCAGGGTCGTGTAGCAGGTGTAGCGATCGGCGGCGGCGTCATAGACGCCGACCGAGCCGCGCGGCTCCATGGTCGCAGCCATGACCCGGGTGATATCGAACGTTTCGGTTACGACATGATCGGCTTTTTCGAAGGCCGCGTCGGTCGCCGCCTTGTCACCCTCCAAATGCACGTAGCAGATGTTGTCAGGGTTATCCTCGTGCACCAGAGGCGCGCCGGGTTTCAACGCATCCTCGGACCGCAGCACTGCCGGCAGGACCTCGTATTCGACATCGATCAGTTCCAGCGCATCCAGTGCCTGATGCTTCGTTTCCGCCACGACGAAAGCGACATAGTCGCCGATCCAGCGCACCCGGTCCTTCGTCATGCCCGGCAGCTGGGGGCAATACATGGGCGAGCCGTCGCGCTTCTTGCGGCCCTTCGGGATCGGCATCGAGGCATAGCCGGAGGCCTCCCAGTCCGCCCAGGTCAGAACCGCCAGCACGCCGGGCGCCGCCTTGGCTCGGTTGGTGTCGAGCTTGAGAATCTTTGCATGTGCATGTTGGGAGCGCAGGACCGCGCCATAGGCCATGTTCGGCAGGTTCACGTCATCGACATAGCGCCCGCCGCCGCGCAGCAGGCGCGGGTCCTCGAAACGCGTGACCGGCTGGCCCAGTGCAAATTCACCCATGGTCGTCTCCCGGATATTTCTGAAAAACTATTCATTAGCGTGTGATCTAGCAGTCCGTCATCAACCTGCCAATCTCACCCCGCTCCGCGCAACACAAAATCAGCGCATCTTTCGCCGATCATGATCGACGGGGCGTTGGTATTCCCGCTCGTCACCAGCGGCATGACGGAAGCGTCGGCGACGCGCAGGCGCGGCACGCCGATAACACGCAGCTGCGGATCGACCACCGCCATGGCGTCAGTTCCCATCTTGCAACTGCCGACCGGGTGATAGACCGTCTTGGCGACAGTGCGGATATGCTCCTCGATGCGCGCATCGTCCAATTCGTCCGGACCGCCGGGGGCGATCTCGCGCTTGACGAAAGCTTTCAGCGCCTCCTGCCGGAAGACCTTTCGGGTCAGCTTGACGCCGCGGATCAGCGTGTCGACGTCTTCCTTCTCGGTCAGCACGCGGGGGCTGAACGAGACCTGATCCTGCGGGTCGGTCGAGCGCAGCTTCACGTAGCCGCGCGATTTCGGCCTCAGCACGCATGGGCTCAGCACCATGCCGTGAATCTGCGGCGGCAGGGCGCCGACATCGCCGCTGAGTACGGGAATGGTGTGCCACTGGATATCGGGCCGCCCGGTTCCGTCTGTGGAAATGAAGCCGCCGGTCTCCAGCAGGTTGGAGGCAAGGATGCCGCGTTTGAACAGCAGGTATTCAAGGCCGTGGCGGATAGCCTTCAGGCCACGGTCCTGACCGAAGAAGCCGACCGGCTGGCTCAATTCGACCGACACCTGCGCCGCCACGTGGTCGTGGAAATTCTGGCCGACCCCGGGCAGTTCGCGGCGGACCTGGATGCCCATTTCCCCCAGATGATCTGCGGGACCGATGCCGTTGAGCATCAGGATTTTCGGCGTGGCCATCGCGCCGGCGCAGAGGATCACTTCCTCGCGGGCGCGCGCCTCGACGCCGGGCGAGCCCTTGCCGCCATAGCGGACCCCGACAGCCGCGCCATTCTCCATAGTAATCTCGCTGACCAGCGTTTCGGTGCGCAGGGTCAGAAGAGGATTGCCGATCACCGACTTTAGATAGGTCGCGGCGGCCGAGGCGCGCCGGACGGCGCCGATCGTGTTCTGGTAGAACCCGACGCCTTCCTGCCGCTCGCCGTTGAAGTCGTCGTTGTAGGGCAGGCCTGCCTGCTGGGCAGCGCGCAGGAAGGCGTATCCCAGCGGATGGCGGTAGCGGCAATCGCTGACGCTCAGATGCCCGTCGTTACCATGGTAAGGCGCGCCGAGGCGCTCGTTCTTCTCCGCCTTGCGGAAGTACGGCAGCACGTCGTCATAGCCCCATCCGGGGCAACCCATGTCGCGCCAGCCGTCGTAATCTTCCTTCTGGCCGCGGATATAGACCATGGCGTTGACCGACGAGCCGCCACCGACCGTCTTGCCCTGCGGGATGAAGAATGTCCGGTTGCCCTTGAGCCCTTCCTCCGGATTGCTTTCGTACATCCAGAAGCGCTTGGTGCCGATCAGCCGGAAGAACATCGCCGGGACATGGATCATCGGCGTATTGTCCTTCGCGCCCGCTTCCAGAAGCAGAACGCTTTTTCCCGCCTCGATCAGCCGGGTGGCAACGGTGCATCCGGCCGAGCCAGCCCCGATCACGATGTAGTCGTAGGATTCCATGATTCCTCTCAATGTGCCGCACGGATGCGGTTCCTATTTATCCTTTTGCCGTAACCTGCCATAAGAACGCCAGGAAGACGAGGTGCCACATGTTCGACGCGTTGAAAGCGTTTATGTCCGATTTCATGGGAAAGGGCGAGCCGTCCCGCACTTTCGCCATGGACGATATGCGCCTGGCCTCCGCCGCCCTGCTGGTGCATGTCGCGGACGCCGATGGCCATTTCGGCGAGGTCGAACGGAACCGCGCCCAGACGCTGGTGGCAGAGCGTTTTCAACTCGACCATGCGAAGGCTGTCCAACTGGTCCGCGAAGCGCTGGAGCGGGATCACGAAGAAGCGGGCATCGACACTTTCGTCAATATTCTCAAACGGTCGCTCGATCCGGACGCGCGCCTGAAGATTGTCGCCATGATGTGGGACATCGTCTTTGCCGACGGCAAGGTCAACGAGGTCGAGGAATCCATGGTCTGGCGGATCGCCGAAATGCTGGAAATTTCGCAAGACGAGCGCGAGACCCTGCGCCGCAGCCGCATGCCTGACGATTTCAGCGGACCGGGGATCGTCTAGGTGAGCAGCAATAGCAAACTGCCCACCCTGATAACCGGGGCATCGGGCGGCATCGGGGCCGATCTCGCCCGCGTCTTCGCCCGTCACGGCCATCCGGTTGCGCTGGTCGCGCGCAACGGCGAACGGCTGCAAACACTGGCAACGGAACTTCTCGAAACGACCGGTATGGACGCTACAGTCGCGGTTTGCGATCTGGAACAGCCGCATGCCGCTCCGGCCCTGATGGCAGAACTGCAGGCAGCTCACTTTTCACCGGCGATACTGGTGAACAATGCTGGCTTCGGACTGAACGGACCCTTCGCGGAACTGGAGCTGGAACAACAGCTGGCGCTGATCGACCTGAACATCCGTGCGCTGACACAGCTCACCAGCCTGTGCATGCCGCAGATCGTGGCGGCCCGCGGGCGCATCCTGAATGTCGCTTCCGTGGCCTCGTTCTTTCCCGGCCCGGGCATGGCGGCCTATTACGCCAGCAAGGCCTATGTCCTGTCGCTGGGTGAAGCCCTGTCCTGGGAGCTGCAAGCGAGCGGCGTCACAGTCAGCACATTGTGTCCCGGGCCGACGAATACCGGCTTCATGGACCGGGCCGGCATTCCCGCTTCCGGAAAGGCGTTCTATTCGATGCCTTCCATGCCGGTGGCGGAAGCGGGATATCGCGGACTTATGGCAGGCAAGCGGGTCATAGTTCCCGGCATGCTCAACAAGCTGCTTGCCGGCCTGTCCGGCATAGTACCGCACAGGATATCGATGCACGGCATAGCGCGCATGCAATACAGCCGGCGGCGCAAGCACACCGAAGGAAATGCGAAAACCTGACAGCGATATGCGCGATGCCCTTGACCGGAAGCCCGCAGCGCACGATTTTCAGTTCATGACGTCTTTCAGCCGATTCGCAGATTCCGGCCGTCCGCGGGGAAAAATCCTCGTCGTCCTGCATCAGGAAAATTCCACGCCGGCGCGAATCGGGCGCCTGCTGGAAGAGATGGGATATGAGCTCGACATGCGCCGCCCGCGCTTCGGCGATCTCCTGCCAAAAAGCCTCGACGAACATGCAGGCACGGTGATCTTTGGCGGACCGATGAGCGCCAACGATCCGGACGACTATATGAAGCAGGAAATCGACTGGATCGATGTACCGCTGAAAGAAAACAAGCCGGCGCTCGGGATTTGCCTCGGCGCACAGATCATGGCCCGGCATCTCGGGGAACGTGTGTACCGGCCGGAATGCGAAACGGCGGAAATCGGCTACTATCCGTTGATCCCGACGGACGCCGGCAACGATCTGTGCGGCCAGCCATTTCCGTCCGTCGTGTATCAATGGCACCGCGAGGGCTTCTGCCTACCGAAGGAGGCTACATTGCTGGCCGAGGGTGGCGCGACCTTCCCGATCCAGGCATTTCAATATGGTAGCGCGACCGCTTTCCAGTTTCACCCCGAAGTGACCTACGCGATGATGTGGCGCTGGACGACGCGCGGTCACGACAGGATGCAGTCACCCGGCGCACGGGCGCAGCGCGAACACATGGAAGGCTGGTTCACCCATGACCCGGCGGTTGCAACCTGGTTGAAAGCGTTTCTGGAAAACTGGATTCGCGGGGAAGCCGGAAAAATCAGCTCGGCGGCATAGGAAAACCCGGCCGTCAGTCCGCCAGCACCAGCGCCCAGTGCACACGGTATTTCGTTCCCGGCACGTAGGCTGTCGCGATGCCCATGCGCCGGACGTTCCGGTTCAGCATGTTCGCATTGTGCGGCTTCGACTGGCGCCAGCCGGCAAAGGCTTCCGGTAACGTATGATAGCCGGACGAGACATTCTGCACCGCTGTACCGGCAGTCAGGTTTTGCTGCGCCATCAGCTTGCGCAATCCGGAACGTACCGACCTGTTTGCGCCACCTGCCGCCGCCATGGAGCGAACCTGTTCTGCCGCGATTCGCTGCAGGGCTGGATCGAGCCGCAACCGCGACAGCCCCTTGTTCGTTCGATAGATTGAAATCATGTCTCGTGCGGCAGCCACATCGACCCGCGCCCCGGGCCGCGCCAGGTTTGCATACAGGTCGCCAGCCGAACGCGGCTGGGGCGGCGCCTCGCTGGAACAGCCGGACATGGCGATACCGGCGGCGGCCGCAGCGGCACACAAAAATGGAGACATGGTCACTTTCCGTCCGGCGCTGAAATATCACCGGATCTCTCCGGATTGTCGGCCCGGGAATCATCCCGGCCACTACGGTCGAGTAACCGCGAGATCTTGTCAAAATCACGGAGATTGATGTCGCGCTGCGGGAAGGGGATTTCGATGCCCGCCTCCTTGAAGCGGCGGTAGATCTCGAACCGCATGTAACTGCGAACGCTGAGCGCCTTGTCGATATTGCTGACATAGCATCGCAATTCGAAATTCAGCGAGGAATCGCCAAAATCGGCGAAATTGACCATCGGGGCCGGCTCGTCCATCACCAGTTCGTGCGTTTTTGCTATCTCCAGCAGGATCGTGCGCACCTGTTCGGGATCGGTATCGTAGCTGACGCCCACCGGCACGGTAACGCGCCCGGTCGTATTGTACTTGACCCAGTTCTTCACCACGCCGGAGATCAGGTTGGAATTCGGCACGATGACCATCTGCCGATCGAATGTTTCTATTTCCGTCGAACGGACATTGATGCGCCGGACGTAACCTTCGTCGGTGCCTATCACCACCCAGTCGCCGACCTTGACACTACGCTCCCACAGCAGGATGAGCCCGGAGACGAAGTTGCTGACGATCGCCTGAAGACCGAAGCCGATACCCAGTGACAGGGCGCCCGCAACGAAGGCCAGTTTCTCGAAATTCAGTCCAAGGTAACCGAGCGAAAAGGCGATAGCTGCGATGATCCCGACATATCGGGCGCTGGTGGATATCGAATTTTGCAAGCCGCTGTCCAGGCTGGTGCTGGGAAGATAACTCTGTTCCAGCCAGCCCTGAAAAGCCCGCGCCGCAAGATAACCCGCGATCAGAAGACCAAGCGCAATCGCTACCGACGACAGGGAAATCCGGACGCCTCCAATGTCGTAACCGAACACCAGGGCGTTGAGCGTCGAGGCAATGGATACTGTTTCAACGCCGAGCGGCGTCAGTAGGGCGACCGCGGCTGCTATGATAACGAACAGCTTGAAAGCGCCGCTGAGGATGATGGTGATCTGTTGCAGCGAACTTGGCTGCAATCCGAAAGTCGAGGTAACCAGTCCACCCGCAAAGGAATCCTTCTGCAAGCCTTCGGCAAGGCCGGTGGCAATCAGGCGCACAAGCAGGAAGGCCGTGATGAAGATGAAGGTCACCCGAACGATCTGGTCGACCGTAAACACAGCGACGTTGAGATAGCCCAGGATATTGGCGCCGAGGATGATGAATACAGAAGACCAGATCGCGAGCCGCCAGAGGCCGATATAGGCCGGCTGCTGCTCGATCACCGGACCAAGCTCCGCATCGAGCTGGGCCGCCACATTGGCTGTGCCATACAGGGTTACGGCAATCGTCAGGGCCACCGCCAGGGTCATAACTATCAGGACGGCTTGCGTCATCTCCAGTGGCGCGGCCGTCATGTTCATCAGGACTTCCAGAACACGCAGCCCCGCGACGAGGCACATCACGCGGAAAGCGAGGCGCGTCAGGCGCTTCGCCCGTTCTGTATCGACATTGATTAGACGCCAGTCCGGCTTTGCCGGCGCGAGGATGCCGCGCGCCAGACCAGCCGTCAGGGCGATCCGCTGGACCGATTGCAGAAGGACTGCTGCCAAC
>JAPOIA010000002.1:0-12449 GCA_029979185.1 Alphaproteobacteria bacterium
GGCCAAACATGGCAATCTCCGGTTCCGGACCACGTCCGGATACGAGTTTTCCGCCGGGGACGGTACCGGCAAACCGCTTAGCATCATCCTGACAGACAAGGCCTCGCAGGCCCGTCTGTTGCGCGATCCCGTGCTGACGCTGGGAGAGTTGTATATGGACGGCAAGCTGCTGCTTGAGGGCGGCGACGTCTACGACCTGCATATGGCGGCGCAGCGCAATATCATGGGCTCGGATACCAGTGCGATGCTGCGTCTGGCTGACCGCATGCGGTATCTGGTTCGCGGTTTCAAGCAGAACAACCATGAGCGCAACGCCCGTTCGAATGTCGCACACCACTATGATCTGGATGGCCGGCTTTATTCGATGTTCCTTGATGAGGACATGCAATATTCCTGCGCCTATTTCGAACATCCGCAAGCCAGTCTGGAAGAGGCGCAGCTGGCCAAGAAACGGCATATCGCTGCCAAGCTTGGCGTGGAAAAAGGGCATTCCGTTCTCGACATCGGTTGCGGATGGGGCGGCATGGTCCTCTATCTTGCGAATATGTGCGAGGCGCAGGTGACGGGTGTGACGTTGTCGAGCGAGCAACTGGGTGTCGCCAACAAGCGGGCCGTGCTGCAGAACCTTGGCGGCAACGTGGATTTTCGCCTGCAGGACTATCGTGCGGTAGAGGAGAAATTCGACCGGGTGGTTTCCGTGGGCATGCTGGAGCATGTCGGCGCCGGTTATCTCGATACATATTTCGCCAAGGTGGCCGATGTCCTGAAGGATGACGGGGCGGCGCTTATTCACACCATAGGGCGAACCGACGGGCCGGGTGTAACCAACCCCTGGATTGCCAAATACATCTTTCCCGGCGGCTATATTCCCGCGATGTCCGAGGTAACGTCTGCGATCGAGCGGGCGGGGCTGATAATCGCCGATATCGAGGTGTTGCGTCTGCACTACGCCGATACGCTGCGCGAGTGGCGGGCGCGGGTCCTGTCGCGTATCGACGAGGCCCGTTCCCTGTATGACGAGCGGTTCTGCCGGATGTGGGATTTCTATCTGGCCGGCAGCGAGGCAAGCTTCCGGCTCGGACAGAACGTGGTGTTCCAGTTCCTGCTGTCGAAGAAGGTCGATGCGGTGCCGATTACGCGCGACTATATAGGCGACCGCGAAGCGCAGTTGCGGCAGATTGAGCCGGAGCCGATGGCATACAGGATCGCCGAGGAATAGGCGCTGCTCCCAGCGCAACGGCAAAAGCTATCAAGGGGCAATCGCGCTGGTTGACCGGAAGGTCGCCATGACGAGGTTTACCATGGCAGGGAAGCCGCCGCCGGATGTGTCCGCTTTGATGCCGCTGCCAGCACTGGCCGGCGCGGCGCCTGAATATGCGGTCAACCAGACGCCGTCCTTCCCGGACCTAAATCTGTTTGTCTCGAATCCTGCTCTCGGGGCGGCTGCCGCCGGATTGCCGGTGCAGGATCGTGTCGATCTGGATATGCTCGGGGCGCAATGGGGTAGCGCCGAATTCTTCGAACTGGGCCGGCTGGCAAACGAGCATGTTCCCCGTCTGCAGACTCACGATGCCCGCGGCGCGCGTATCGACTTTGTCGAATTCCATCCGGCCTGGCACCGGCTGATGCAGGCAGGCATGGCTGGCGGGCTTCACAACCTGAAATGGACGGGCGGATCGCATCTGGCCCGGTGCATCCGTCTCTACATGGCCTATCAGGCGGAGGCCGGGCATGTGTGCCCGCTAACCATGACCCATGCAGCGCTAGCCGCGCTTCAGGCGTGCCCGGATATCGCCGGGCCATGGCGTGAAAGGATCTGCTCCAGCGCCTACGATCCATCGTTCCGGCCATGGTGGGAGAAGTCCGCTGTCACCCTGGGCATGGGCATGACGGAACGGCAGGGCGGGACGGATGTGCGCGCCAATATGTCTGAAGCTGTTGCTGCCGGAGATCACTATCTGATTTCCGGTCACAAGTGGTTCATGTCGGCGCCAATGTGCGACGGATTTCTGGTGCTGGCGCAGGCGCGGGCGGGTCTCACCTGCTTTCTGTTGCCGCGCTTCTGCCCGGACGGGTCGCTCAACGGGCTGCATTTCCAGCGCCTGAAGAACAAGCTCGGCAACCGTTCCAATGCTTCCGGCGAAGTCGAATTTCACGATGCCTATGGCGAGCGGATTGGTGAGGAAGGAAGGGGCATCCGCACCATCATCAACATGGTGCAATTGACGCGGATGGATTGTATCGCGGCGTCTGCCGGCCTGATGCGCCTTGGCCTTGCCAGCGCCGTGCATCATGCCCGCCACCGCAGTGTATTCCAGCGATTGTTGATCGACCAGCCGCTCATGCGCGCGACACTGGCCGACATGGCTCTGGAAGTGGAGGCGGCAACGGCGCTGGCGTTGCGGCTGGCACAATCGTTCGATCGTTCGCCGCAAGATCCGCTTGAAGCCGTCTATGCCCGGTTGATGACGCCAGCCATCAAGTATCATGTGTGCAAGAGCGCGCCGGCACTTCTCTATGAGGCGATGGAGTGTCACGGCGGCAGCGGCTATGTCGAGGATCTGCCTCTGGCGCGGGCCTATCGGGAAGCGCCGGTCAACGCCATCTGGGAGGGCTCGGGCAATGTCGTGGCGCTGGACATTTTGCGTGCGGCGCAGTCGCAACCCGATGAAACCGCCTCCCTGATTGCCGGTCTGGCAGATCGTTGCTCCGGAGATGTGCGCGGCACACTGCAAGCGACTGCGCAAGAGACGCTTGCGCTCTTGCGCGGCGGGGAGGCGCAAACTCACGCGCGCCTGATTGCCGAGCGGCTGGCGAAGATGGCCGCCATCGCGGCGCTCGATCAGCTGCATTCCGATCTTGCCGCCTTATATTGCGACAGGCGGATTCGCGGTCCGGTTGCTTCGACGTTCGGAGCGCATGCCGGTGGGCGACAGGCTGGACCTGCTTCGCAATCAACGGAAAGCAAACTGCTCGAGCGGGCTCATGCGTGCGCCTTAGTACCGGCTTGACGCCGCGTCCGGCCTCGTAAACACTTGATGTTGCGGTTCGCAGGGGCGCTCCTCATGGCATGGTCCGGCTACCGTCCATCATCACGAGATCATTCTGTTCGGATGATCCATTCAGGGGGGATACATGCTTCCGGATATCGAGATTGCGCGCGCGTCGAAGACCGCCCCGATACAGGATATAGCGGTGAAACTCGATATCCCGGCCGATGCCCTGCATCCCTACGGCAAACATGTCGCCAAGATCGACCATGATTTCATCGCCGGCCTGAACGGGCGTTCGCAGGGCAAGCTGATCCTGGTGACGGCGATTTCGCCGACGCCCGCCGGTGAGGGAAAGACGACAACGACAGTCGGTCTGGGCGACGGGCTTTCCCGGATCGGAAAGCGCACCGCCATCTGCCTGCGGGAACCGTCGCTCGGTCCCTGTTTCGGCATGAAGGGCGGGGCGGCTGGCGGCGGTTATGCGCAAGTCGTACCGATGGAGAATATCAACCTGCATTTCACAGGTGATTTCCATGCCATAGGCGTGGCGCACAACCTGCTCGCGGCGATGCTGGACAACCACATCTACTGGGGCAACGAACTGGCCATCGACGAGCGCCGGGTGGCCCTGCGCCGCGTCGTCGACATGAACGACCGGGCGTTACGGCAGATCGTGTCCTCGCTCGGCGGCGTTGCCAACGGTTTTCCGCGCGAGGACGGTTTCGACATTACTGTTGCCTCGGAAGTTATGGCGATCTTCTGCCTGTCGCGAGGCCTGGCGGATCTTGAGACGCGGCTTGGACGCATCATCGCCGCCTATACGCGAGAGCGAAAAGCCGTCACTGCGGATATGCTGAAGGCGCATGGTGCGATGACGGTGCTGTTGAAAGATGCGCTGCAGCCCAATCTCGTCCAGTCGCTGGAGGGGACGCCCGCCTTCGTACACGGTGGGCCTTTCGCCAACATCGCCCATGGCTGCAATTCGGTCATGGCGACCAGCGCAGCTTTGCGGCTTGCCGATTACGTTGTCACGGAAGCCGGTTTCGGCGCCGATCTCGGCGCGGAGAAATTCTTCGATATAAAATGCAGGTCGGCCGGGCTTGCGCCGGCGGCTGCGGTGATTGTTGCCACGGCCCGTGCGCTGAAGATGCACGGCGGGGTGGAGCGCGCCAATCTCGCGCAGGAAAATCTCGACGCATTGGAAAAGGGTTTTGCCAATCTCGAACGGCATGCCGGGAATGTGAAGAAGTTCGGCGTGCCGGCAGTGGTGGGGATCAACCGGTTCGGTACCGATACCGATGCGGAAATGGAACTGCTGGTGCGCCTGTGTAAGGAACGACTGGGTGTCGAAGCTCATGTCGCCACCCATTTCAGCAACGGGTCGGCGGGCAGCGAGGCGTTGGCGCACGCGGTTGCGGCGATTGTGGACGGGGAGCAGAACGGTGCAGCGACCTTTGCGCCGCTCTATCCGGACGCCATGCCGCTGGCGGAGAAAATCGAAACTGTCGCAAGGGAAATTTACGGAGCAGGCGGAGTGGCCATCGATCCGCGCGCGGCGGCTTCATTGCAGTCGTTCGAGGACATGGGTTTCGGAAACCTGCCGGTCTGCATCGCCAAGACGCAATATTCCTTCTCGACCGATCCCAATCTGCGGGGGGCGCCGTCCGGCCATATCCTGCCGGTGCGGGAGGTGCGGCTGTCGGCGGGGGCGGGTTTCGTCGTCGCCATCTGCGGGGACATCATGACCATGCCGGGATTGCCGCGCCAGCCGGCAGCAGTGCATATCGGATTGAATTCGGAAGGCCTGGTCGAGGGGTTGTTTTGATCCGCTATCCATCTGCGCGGGTCTTGGGTTTCTCCGCTGGCGCTACCGTGATTTTCATGTAGCATTCTTCTTGAACGAAAGGCGCAGGTAGAGGGGCGCCGGTTCAGGAGGAAACATCATGAAAACGATCTATCGTGCTGGGGTGCGTCCGGCTGCCATGCTTGCGGCAACCGTGCTGCTTGCGGGCTCCGCCTTCGCGCAGACGGCGCCGGCCATCGACAAGGATGATATCGGAGGCATTGTTACCGGGCCGAAGGGGCCGGAAGCGGGCGTTTGGGTCATTGCCGAAACGCGCGACCTGCCTGTCCGTTATATCAAGATAGTGGTGACCGACGATCAGGGCCGCTATGTCATCCCCGATCT
Source organism: Alphaproteobacteria bacterium (assembly GCA_029979185.1). Taxonomy (GTDB): domain Bacteria; phylum Pseudomonadota; class Alphaproteobacteria; order Rhizobiales; family Beijerinckiaceae; genus Terripilifer. Next base: position 5,182 of record JAPOIA010000002.1, read on the forward strand.
TCCCAAAGCCAGTTACAATGTCTGGGTGCGCGGCTACGGGCTCGTCGATTCTGCGAAATTGAAATCCGAGCCGGGCAAGATCGTCAACCACAAGGCTGTGCCCGCGCCGAACGAAACGGCTGCCGCGCAGTATTATCCCGGCATCTACTGGTATTCCATGATGACGATACCGGGCAAGGATCAGTTCGGCGGCAAGAGCGATATTCCAAAGAAGATCACCCAGACGCGCTGGCTCAATGTGATGAAGAGTAATGGTTGCGTCGGCTGTCACCAGCTCGGGCAATTGTCGACCCGCACCATCCCGAAGTTCCATCTCGGCAATGGCAATCACGAGGAAGCCTGGGTCAACCGTATCCAGTCCGGCCAGTCGGGCGGTTCGATGGTGCGGCTGGTCGGCAATACGCTCAACGGTACGGCTATCAAGTATCTGGCCGACTGGACGCAGCGTATCGCCAGGGGCGAACTGCCTCATGCAAAGCCGCAACGGCCGCAGGGCGTGGAACGCAACATTGTCGTCACCCTGCGCGACTGGATGAACGAGAAGCAGTATCTCCACGATCTTATCGCCAGCGACCGGCGCAATCCGACAGTCAATGCCAATGGCCCGTTGTATGGATCGCCGGAATACAGTTCCGACAATGTGCCGGTGCTCGATCCGGTGAAGAACGCGCAATCGTTCATTCGCCTTGCCACGACGCCGGATACGGCAGAAGCTCTCGGGCCCGGCCATGCGGCAGGCAAGGAAGCGGTCGGCCCCTCGGCTTATTGGGGCAACGAAAAGATCTGGGACACCAAGGGTAACAATCACAATTCCATGTTGGACGAAAAGGGCCGGGTCTGGATGGCCGCCACCGGTCATCCGGGAGCCAATCCGGACTTTTGCAAGAAGGGGTCGGACCTGCCGTCGGCAAAGGCCGTGCCGCTCAACAAGAGCAACCGGCGTCTTGCCATGTACGATCCGAAGACGAAAAAATACACTGCCTATCAGACCTGCTTCCAGACACATCACCTGCAGTTCGGCTACGACAGGAACAACACGCTGTGGACCAGCGGCGGGCAGGACGTGGTCGGCTGGCTGAACACGAAGATGCTGGACGAGGGGGGCGATATCAAGAAGGCGCAGGGCTGGTCGCCGTTCGTTCTGGATATCAACGGCAACGGCAAACTGGATGAATATACCGGTTTCAAGGACAAACCCGATGCGAAGAAAGACCGGCGCATCAAGGTGAAGTTCTACGCCGTCATGCCCAATCCGGCGGATGGTTCGGTGTGGGGGACGTTCCGATCCTATCCCGGCTCTGTGGTGCGCTACGATCCGGCCAGCGGCCTGTCGGAACTTTACAATGTTCCGAAGCCGGGGTTCGGTCCGCGCGGCGGCGACATCGACAGCAAGGGCGTGGTCTGGGTATCGCTAGCCAGCGGACATCTCGGCTCGTTCGACCGGAGCAAGTGCAAGGCCCCGCTGAACGGCCCCAAGGCAACTGGCAATCATTGTCCGGAAGGCTGGGCGTTTCACAAGTATCCCGGCCCGGGCTTCAAGGGCATCGGCGATAACAGCGCAGAGTCGAGTTATTACAGCTGGGTCGACCAGCACAATACATTCGGTCTGGGCAAGGACGTGCCGATGTCGACGGGTAATCTGAACGACGGCCTGATCGCGCTGAAGGACGGCAGGATGGTCACCCTGCGCGTGCCTTATCCGCTTGGCTTCTACGCCAAGGGCTTCGACGGGCGCATCGACGATGCGAAGGCCGGCTGGAAAGGCCGCGGATTGTGGACGACCAACGGCGATCGCACCCCCTGGCTGATCGAGGGTGGCAAGGGCACGAAGCCGTTGGCGGCGCATTTCCAGTTGCGCGGCAGCCCGCTGGACAAATAGTTACTTCGCAAACGGGGCGGATGTATGAACGATGCGTCCGCCCACACTTGTCAGGAGCGACTGGATCGCGCCTATTTCGCGCACAGGCACACTCATATAGTCCTGCGACAGAATGGCGAAATCGGCGAGCATTCCCGGCGCCAGCGTTCCTTGCTGCCTTTCCGCAAATGCAAACCATGCGCTGCCTTGCGTCCAGATGCGCAGCGCCTGTTCGCGTGTAGGGCGTTCGCGGGCGATACGGGTCGGCAGGCCGTTGACGGTGCGCCCATCGAGCATCCATTGCAGCGCGGCGAAGGGATTGTAGGACATGACGCGGCTTGCGTCGGTGCCGCCGCCTACAGGCAGGCCGATGCGCAGCGCGGTGCCGATGGGCGGCGCCAGCGTCAGGCTTTGCGCATATTTTGCGACGAAAGACGGCGCAGCGAAGTAATGTGCGTTCTGCATCAGCCAGCCCAGGTTCAAAGCCTTCACCGCGCGGATGGTTTGCGGTTGTGCGTCATGCAGATGCGCCACCGACCAGCGCAGATGGGCAAACGGTCTTTTCTCCGCAACGCGCTTCAGTGCATTCAGCAAGTGCGGAACCGATTGGGAGCGGTTCCAGTGGACTGTCATGGTCAACCCGCTTTCCGCGGTCCAAAGTGCGGTTTGCTCGAAAGCGCGCGTTTCTTGCGGCGATGGATTGTCATTGTTGTAGAACCCCCATGTCACGCGTTCGCCGATGCCGTTGAATCGCAAGAAACTGTCGCCGGTAGGCCTGCGCAATTCGCTGGGCAGGGTCTTCACATAGCGCTTGTATTCTTCCAGCTCCCGGCCCGGCGTCGGGGCGCAGATGCTGTAGGCCACGCGCAGGGTCAGCTGATTTTTCCGCCACAGCGCGAACAGCGCGTCGTAATCCTTCAGACCGATGTTGTAGCCGCCCGGGTCGATGACGCCTGTCACGCCATAGGCGTTGAGGCGAGAAAAGAACCGGCGCGTGCCGCGCATGCGTTCGGCAAGGCCGGTGTGCGGCAGGCGCGCGTATATCGCGGTGATGGCCGATGCTTTTCCAGCGATCCAGCCGGTTGGCCTGTTGGCAGTATCGCGCTCCGGTACTGCGCCGATTGGCAAGCTTTGGGTGGTAAGGCCGAGCGCTTGCATGCCCTTTGGCGAGACGAACACCTCGCGGTAAAACAGTTGGATATAGACGTTGCGTCCCTGTGCTGCCGCTGTCACTTCCCGCAGAGAAGGTTTTCGCCCTTCCGCAAATTGTTGCGGCGTCCAGCCGCCTGCCACGACAATCCATTCGTCCGCAGCGGTGGTCTGCGCCGCGGACCTGATGCGGCGCATGGCTCCGGCAATCGTTCGCGCGCCGTCGAATGTTACTTCGGTTGCTGGCGTCAGCCCGGCGCGGATGGCGTGGATGTGCGAATCCATGAGACCGGGAATGATGGTTTGCCCGCCGGCATCGATGACCCGCGTCGCCGGCTTGATATGGGCGCGGGCGGCGTCGTCGGAACCGGTGAAGATGATGCGCGATCCCTCGATCGCCATGGCCTGTGCGCGGGGCTTGCTGGTGTCGAGAGTGATGATATTGGCGTTGCGCACCACCATGTCCGCCGCGATTGCGCAGCATGGCAGGAAGATGCCAAGAGCCGAGGTGGCTGCGATAGCGGCTATTGCTTTTCGAACAGGCACTCGATGACCGTTGCTGCATCGGCAGCCTTGGAAACGCGGCGGCGGCTCAGGTCGAGGAGCTTGTAGCCATTGCGCTTGCAGGTGATTTCGACATCGTCGGGATTGGCCTTCTTGCCGAACCCGCGAATGCTGAAACGCCCCTCGTCGGTCGTTTCAGTGATCACCGGCAGTAGCTGACCCTTCAGTTTGGCCCGGATAGTGACGCCGGCCAGTGGCTTCATACCCTTGACGAGCAGCGCCTCGCCGAAGAAGGGCGGGCCATGTTCTTTCGCATCGGCGTCGGAGGCCTCGATGTCGGAGCCGCCGGCGCGGGCAGGAGACACGGCTGCCATGGCGCAGATTGCTGTCAGGACAAAGAGGGCAGGGAAAGGTTTCATGGTTCCATTCCGGAGCGGGCTGTCCGGCTTACTTTCCGCCGTACCCGTCAATCTTGAAAGTATAAACCAGGACCGGGAAACATCCAGCACGAGCACTAGCGGAAGAAGAATATCCGCAACACCCATGCAAACGCGACGATAACCGCGAGCGGCGCCACCCAGCCAATCCACGTTGGTATCGCGATACGCTTCAGAACCGGAACCGCGATCAGCGTGGCGACGGTTGCCGCTAGCGCAGCGCTGGCGAGCCAGCCGTACCAGTGCATGGCCGGGCCTTTTGTTGCGGCCTGCGCGCCCCAGCCCCATGCTTCCTGGCGCGGGTGATAGGTGATCAGCGCCCAGTTCATTTCCACGGCGACGAGATAGAATACCGCAAACAATGCGGCAAACAGGGTAAGCGCGCGCTGCTGGGTCATTGGCCGAAAAGCCCCCGCACGTTGTTGAGGATATGGCCGACCAGGAAGCCGAACCAGACGATGGCGCATAGTATTGCGGTGATCCAGGTGCGCGTCGATGCGAGCGCGGGGTCCAGCGGCTTGCGCCAGACGAACCAGTAGAGCGGCAGCATGCCGAGCCCGACGGCGACGAACTGTTCCTTCATTTCAAAGGAACCGCTGATTTCCCACAGCCTGGCGCGTTCTATCCAGGTACGCACCGCGACCCGGTAGGCCGGGTAGATCAGCGCACCCAGAACGAAGGTGACGAGATACAGAACGATATTGGCTTTGGTATAGACCGCAGCATTGACGGAGCGGAACGATGTCATCACGCCGCCGCCCGCCTTTGCAGGGAACAGCACCGCCAGCGCCTGGTGGGTCAGGCCGCCGAGCAGGACGACACTGGTCAGTCCGTGCAGGATCAACAGGAATGTAATCACGGTTCGCTCGCGTTGGGAGTGAACGGCTTCCGCCCATTTCAGGTAATTCTGTTTATGAAAACAAGTATTCTATACTTTGCGCATGCCCGCAACCGGACTTTGCATCCGGCGGCAGGTGCAGCCGGCTACCAGTGAAAATAGTTCTTCAGCCATTCGGCGCCGAAGGCTCCCGGACCGAGGGTTACCGCGGCCCAGACAACAGCCGAAGACCAGTTGGCTATCTGGAAGGTCAGGCGGTCCATCTGGCAGGCGCCGGCGACGAGCGGTACGGCTGCGCGCAGGGGGCCGAAGAACCTGCCGATGAAGACGCCGGCAGCGCCCCACTTTTCAAAAAACACATGGCCCTTCGGCAAAAGGTCCGGATATTTGGTCAGCGGCCACATGCGGGCGATCTTGTCGTGATAGTGATAGCCAAGCCAGTAGGACAGCCAGTCGCCGAGGGCCGCACCGAGCATGGCGGCAAACCAGACCGGCAGAAAGCTGATGCCGCTGGCGCCGATCATTGCGCCGACGCCCCACAGGATCACGGTTGCCGGCACCAGCAGGGCAATGAAGGCGAGCGACTCCGCAAAGGCCAGGGCGAATACGATGGGCGCCACCCAGCCCTGGTTGGTGCGCAGGAAGGTGAGGATGGCCTGGGCCCATTCGGCAGTGTCGATGCTCATTCTGCTGTTTCGCCTCAAACCACGATTGTCAGACGCTGTGCGGCGCGGGTGATACCGGTATAAAGCCAGCGGTTGCGATGTTCGCGGAAGGCATAGCTTTCATCGAACAGAACGACATCGTCCCATTGCGAGCCCTGCGATTTGTGCACGGTCAGCGCATAGCCGTAGTCGAATTCGTCGGAATTGCGGCGCAGGGAAAACGGCACTTCGTCGTCGCTGTCGAAAAACTGTGGCGCTATGGAGACCCGCCGGGCGCGGCCGTTCGGTTCTTCCTCCGGCACGACCGTCAGGCGCAGGCGGCCGCGGCGCAGGTTCGCGCCAGTCTTGGCCCGCCACAAACCTCCGTTCAGCAGGCCTTTCTGCGGATCGTTCTTGAGGCACACCAGTTTGTCGCCGGATTCAGGATAGAGCGTATGGAAGCCGAGGATTTCGCGCAGGCGGCGGTTATAGTTGCGGCGCGTCTTGTTCATGCCGACCAGCACCTGGTCCGCACCGGTCACTGTGGCGCTGTCGATATCCTTGCGGGCAATGATCCGGCTGTCGCCATAGGTTCCCGGCTGCAGCTGCTTGCCTTCGCGTACGTCCATGGACATGCGGATGATCGGATCACCGGCCGCCTGCCGGTGGATTTCCGTCAACATCACATCCGGGTCTGCCTCGGTGAAGAAGCCGCCGCCCTTGACCGGTGGCAGCTGCGCAGGATCGCCGAGCACCAGCACAGGCTTGCCGAAGGAAAGAAGATCGCGGCCGAGGTCCTCGTCCACCATGGAGCATTCGTCGATGACGATCAGCGCTGCATCGGCGGCATCGCTCTCCGCATTGAGGACGAAGGATGGCTCCTCGGTATCGATGTCGCGGGGCCGGTAAATCAGGGAGTGGATAGTGCGCGCTTCCGGGCAGCCGCGCGAACGCATGACCAGAGCCGCCTTGCCGGTGAAGGCAGCGAAGCACACCATGCCGTCGACGCCTTCGGCCAGATGGGTCGCCAGCGTGGTCTTCCCGGTTCCGGCATAGCCGAACAGGCGAAAGACCTGCCGGTCGGGCCGCGAAAGCCAGCGCGAGGCCGCCTGCAAGGCGTCGTCTTGTTGGGGGGACCAGCGGTGGGCCAAATCTGCTCCGTATTGTGGGATTGTCCAGCTGCCCGGATCACTGCGGGCAAACGGGAATCGCAATCCAGCTATCGATCTCGGTCATACTGGATAATTGTGCCGGTTGGCAGTTTTAAGTGGCAGCGTTCCGCTTGCTCCTGCAGCGGATCGCAGTTCAGGCGCCAAGCCCGTAGCGACGACGCCGCATAACCAGCAGCGAAGGCGGAAGAAGTAGGGCGGATCGTAATTCTCCAGAGAAAAAAGGAAAAATATTTTAATATCAGTGTCTTACGTTTGGTCAGGAGCATAGCGTTAACAATCTCTATACAATCTCAATCTAAAGTTGAGATTTGTCGATTTGCTCGCTTGCAAGTAGTTCCGGACGGAGGCTGCGATTGCTGACAAGAGCGCAAAGAGGGGTGCCATGACAAATCGGGAACGGGTGTTGATCGTCGGGGACGCGGGCCGAATGTCCCAATTGTATCAGACCTTCATTGCTCGTGCTGGCCTGAATGCCGAAGTTCTGCCGACTGGTGTTGATTTATTGACGCATCTGACGCGCTCACCGGCCCGGGTAGCAATTGTAGATCTCGACGGAAAGCCTGGGAAAGGCGCAGGAGCCATGCGCCAGCTGACCGGGGCGCATCCGGAGATACGGATAATCGCTTTGTCTTCCAACGGGTCTGTACGGATCGCAGTGGATGCCAT
>JAPOIA010000002.1:12459-44936 GCA_029979185.1 Alphaproteobacteria bacterium
TCGGCGCCACCCGGCTTGCCGAGGCAGTTCAAAAGGCCGTGTCGACGGAAACGCCTGCAGACGCTTTCGCTGAGAATAGAAGCACAGAACAGGAATTCCATTATTGCGGATTTGTCGGAAAATCGCCGGCCATGCGTTCCGTTTATCGTACAATTGATGCGGCAGCAGCGTCCGACGTAACGGTCTTCATTACAGGTGAAAGCGGCACCGGCAAGGAAGTAGCGGCTGAGGCGATCCACAGCCTGTCGCTGCGGCGCGACAAGCCTTTTGTTGCATTGAACTGCGGTGCAATTTCCAGGGAGCTGGCCGAGAGCGAATTGTTCGGCCATTGCAAGGGAAGTTTCACCGGAGCTATCGCGGACCGGGCTGGGGCGGTCCGGCAGGCAGATGGCGGCACATTGTTCCTGGACGAACTCTGTGAAATGCCTTCCGATTTGCAAATCAAGCTTTTGCGCTTTCTTCAGTCCGGTACGTTCCGGCCAGTCGGCGCCGCCGTTACGGAACACGTTGATGTTCGAATCGTTTGTACGACGAATCGCGATCCGCTGGAAGAGGTCGCGAGCGGCCGTTTTCGGGAGGACCTTTATTACAGGTTGCATGTCATTCCGCTCCGGATGCCCGCGTTGCGGGAGCGTGGCGAGGACATGCTGCTTGTCGCCGAGTACCTGCTGCGCAGGTACGTCGGAGAATATGGCGGTGGCGACATGGAATTCGCGCCATGCGCTACCGAGAAGATCATGGCCTATCCATGGCCAGGAAACATTCGCCAGTTGCAGAATGTCATTCGCCATGCGGTGGTCATGCATCCCGGTGCGCCGCTTACGGCATTCATGCTGCCGCTTCCGGAGTTACCGGGCTCGCAGGAAGCGAATATCAACCGAATGCTGGCTAGTTCTGCGCCGCCTGTGATTGCAAAGTTCGAGACCCCGAACAATTCCGCCGACGTGCCGCAACGCACTGGAATCGATCCTGCTGACTGGCGCACAGCGAGTGACATCGTGCGCGTTTCAGAAATGGAGAAGGTGGCTATCGATAGGGCGATCGTACTCTGTGATGGAAATGTTGTGCAGGCGGCAATGTTGTTGGGACTAAACCCCTCGACAATCTACCGGAAGAAACGTGTGTGGCAGGCTGCCTGAAATATTTGGCCTCGGCGCGGTTTGCCTATTCCTCCAGCCGGTCGCGCTTGCGCAATTCCGGAAACAGGTTCATCCACAGGGCAGTGACGCCGAGCGTGCCGACGCCGCCGATGACGACAGCCGCCACCGGACCGGTGAAATGCGCCAGCGCGCCCGATTCGAATTCGCCCAGCTCGTTTGATGCGCCGATGAAGATGCTGTTGACCGCCGATACGCGCCCGCGCATCTCGTCCGGAGTTTCCATCTGCACCAGCGTCGAGCGGATGAAGATGCTGACCATGTCGGCCGCACCGAGGCAGGCGAGGAAGAGCATCGCCATATAGATGTTGGTGGACAGGCCGAAGGCAATGGTCGCCAGCCCAAAGGCGGCGACCGACTGGAACATGCGCAGGCCAACTTTCCGGTTCATGGCAAAATAGGCCAGCGCGAATGCCGTCAGGAACGCACCGACTGCCGGGGCGCTGCGCAACAGGCCAAGGCCCACCGGTCCGGCATGAAAGATATCCTTGGCGAAAATCGGCATCAGGGCTGTCGCGCCCCCCAGCAGCACCGCGAACAGGTCCAGCGAGATCGTGCCGAGCAGAATCTGGTTGGTGCGAATGAAGCGGAAGCCGGCTGTTACCGTCTCCCAGTTGATCTTGTTCTTCGAGGCCGCGGGCGGGCGCGCCTGCATCGCCATCAGGCACACCGTGCAGCCGATGAACAGCAGGCTGGCGACCAGAAAAACGACATGCGGGCCGGCGATATAAATGAGTCCACCGAGCGCCGGACCAACGATGACGGATACCTGGTTGGCCGAGGAATTGAGCGGTACGGCGCGGGCGAACATGTCGCGCGGGACAATGTTCGGCAGCAGCGCCGCAGCCGCGGGCGATGTAAAGGCGCGGGCAGAGCCAATCAGCGCTATCAGCACATAGATCAGGCCCGGCGTCAGTGCCTTCAGCATCACCCCGCCGAAGAGGCCCATGGCGCCGAGCGTCAGAACGACATTGCATACGATCAATACGCGCCGCCGCTCGTAGCGGTCGGCGACATGGCCGGCGGCCAGAATGAACAGCAGGTTGGGGACGAAGATGGCGAGGCCGACCAGGCCGAGCGCCATGGCGCTGCCGGTGATCTCGTAAATCAGCCAGCCGACCGCGACATTGATCATCTGCACGGCGAGGCCGGCCTGTACGCGCGTCATGAAGAACAGCGAAAAATCCCGCACCCGAAACGGTGCAAATCCCGGGCGCGAGAAAATGCCGCTCATATGCGATAGCCACCCCGTTTGCGGCCCTGTCCGACATCGAGGAAGAGGTCGTCGACGCTGAACCGCTGCTTGATCAGTCCGCAGTCATGAGAGTAGCCGATCATCGTGTCGAGCGTGTTGCGGTTGCGCTCGCTCAGGCCGTATTCCCACGGATCCTTGCCGATCACCTCCTCCTGCTCCTCCCAGGCCTCGCGGTACCAGACCAGCGGCGCCACGCGCGGGTTTTCCATGCGCTCCATGCCCATCGCCTTGGCCTGGTCGAATGCCTTGTAGAGTTCAATCGGCGCCCAGGGGTTGTCGCGCACGATACTGCGCTTGATGCCCATCACATGCATGATCGGGAAGATCGAGGTCTTGCGGAAATAGGCCAGCTCTTCGGTCTTGTAGTCCGGCCACAGGCGCGCCACCGAAGGGTGCTTTTCGACGATGGGCCAGATGAGATCGGCATGCAGCACCGCGTCCAGCTCGCCGGAGACCAGCATGTCCTCGCAGGACTGGTCGTCGCGCATGCGGTGCAATGTCAGGTCGGGCGGCGGCACGAAGGGCACGTCCTCGTCGTATTCGGCAAACCATTCGATGGACTTGTGCGGTACGCCGTATTCATGCTCGAGGATGCCGCGCATCCACAGTACCGCCGTTACCTGGAACGACTTCACGCCGATTTTCTTGCCGATCAGGTTCTTTGGCTCGCGAATGCCTTTGGAGGAATTGATGAAGCAGAAGCCATGGCGGAAGCGCCGGTGCAGATAGACCGGGATGGCGTCGATTTCCATGCCCTGGTCGCGCGCCACCAGATAGGACGAGCACGAGAGTTCCGCGACATCGAACTCCTGGTTGCGCAGGAAGCGCCAGTGGCGGGTCGTCGAATCGAGGCCGGTCAGCATCGTCAGGTCGATCCCGTCCGGTTCGACCTGGCCTTCTTTCAATGCCCTGACAATTTCGTAATCGCCGCAGGCGAGAGACAATTTCAGTTTGCTCGGCATGGGTTCCCTGTTTCGCCTCGTTTCTTGCGTTTCGACGTCCTGTCGTATTGTCTTGTCCGCTCCGGCAGCCGATGGAAACCCGTTCGGTTTACAGGATTATCCGGGAGCCGAAAACCGGCTGCCGGAAGTGGCTTTTGTCCGTGGGATAGGATGTACACCTGTAGCGCGCCCGATGGTCCGTGGCAATGCGGTGGCCTGCTCAGGAGACCGCCTGCGGAGGCGTCTGCCCACCGTTGCGCCGTTGCGCCAAGGCCGGAAAGCTGTCATCAGCCACAGGCCAACACGTGAAGGGCCGGTATGCAGATGACGGATATGATAATCAAGGGCGGTGCCATCGTGACGATGGACGATGCCCTGGGAGAACTGGCGGGCGACATTCTTGTCCGCGGCGGCAGGATCGAAAGGGTTGCGCCGCAGATCGATGCGCCTGACGGGGCGGAGATCATCGACGCCACGGGCATGATCGTGATGCCCGGATTCGTCAATGCCCACGCCCATCTGTGGCAGACGGGCCTGCGGGGCATCGCTGCGGACTGGGCGATTGCCGAGTATCTGCGCGCCATGCATGCGGGGCTTGCCACCTTCTTCCGCCCGGCGGATATCCATGTCGCCAATCTGGCAGGCGCGATTAACCAGCTCTATTGCGGCACGACGACCGTCGTCGACTGGAGCCACAACAACCCGACGCCCGAGCATACCGATGCAGCGGTACAGGGACTCGACGAAAGCGGCATCCGGGCGCTGTTCCTGCACGGCTCGCCGAAGCCGGACCCGAAGCCGGGACAGAAGCATTTCAGTGAAATTCCCATGCCGCGTTCGGAAATCGAGCGGTTGCGCAAGGGCCGCTTCTCGTCCTCCGGCAGCAAGGGCGAACTGCTGACTTTGGGCCTGGCGATTCTCGGGCCGGGGTTCGGCGTTTACGATGTCTTCCGCGAGGATGCCAAGCTGGCGCATGAACTGGACATGATCGCCAGCATGCATGTGAGCGGGCCGATGCTGGCGCCCGGCGGCTTTCAGCGGCTCGACGGCGAAGGGCTGCTCGACCGGCGCTTCAATATCGTGCATGGCAATTCCATGGACGACGATACGCTAGAACTCCTGTGCAGGCGCGGTGCTTCGTTCACAGTGACGGCGGAAATCGAAATGCAGATGTCGTTCGGCCGGCCGCTGACTGGGCGGCTGCGCAAGCTTGGCGCACCGGTAACTATTGGTTCTGATGTGGAGTCCGGTGTTTCAGGCGACATGTTTACTGTCACGCGAATGACTTTGCAGGGCCAGCGGTTTGTCGATGCCCTCGATGTCATCGAAGCGACCGGCAAGGGCCCGGCCAGTGTCAGCACTACCTGCCGCGAGGCCCTGCGCTGGGCGACTATCGATGGCGCGCGCATGGCGGGGCTGGAGCAGGAAACAGGTTCGCTGACGCCGGGCAAGCAGGCGGATATCGTTCTGCTGTCAGCGACCGATCCGAACCTGTTTCCCGTCGTCGATCCGGTTGCGTCCATCGTGTTGCAGGCCGGCCCGGGCAATGTCGATACCGTGATTGTCGGTGGCAATGTTCGCAAGCGCGGCGGCAAGCTGGTCGGAGACCAGCTGGAGGCCTGTCAGGCGAAGCTGGCCATGTCGAGCTTGCGGATCATGGAAAAGTTCCGGGCCGCTGCGCATTGATGCGGGCCACGGAAACGGCGTCAGGAAACAACAACGGCCGGATGAAGCATCCGGCCGTTAGCTGTTAAATAGCAAAGCTTACTTTTCCGGCACTTCCAGTCCGGTCGGGATCGGCACGCCTTCGCTTTCCAGTTTTATGCCGGAGGCCAGCGCATGGGTTTCCAGCAGGGCGGCAAAATCGAGCCCGAGATAATGCTCCGGATCGTCCTGCAGGGTGGCCACGCCGAAATGGTTCTGTAGAGCCTCGCGGGTTGCGGCGGTGGAGGGCATCGGCACATTGTACTTGCGGCCGGCAGCGAGGCCGAGATCGAGATCCTTGCGCAGCAGTTCGGGTGTAAATGTCGTTGTCCAGTCGAGATTGACCAGCGAATTGGACTTGTAGCGCGTAAAGGTCGAACCCATTACCGAGTTGTTCATGAAATCGAGAAAGGCATGACGCGGCACGCCATGCTTTTGCGCCAGAATGGTAATCTCGATCAGGTTCTGTATCACCACGCCGAGCATGACATTATGGGCGATCTTGCAGATGCGCGCGAGCTCGCCTTCGCCGACATAAGAGGTGCCGGCTTTGGCAAACGTATCGATATAGGGCCTGACGGTTTCAAAGGCGGCTTTCGACCCGGACGCAACCGTTGAAAGTTTACCGGCCTTGACGCATTTGCCGTTGCCGGAGACCGGGACGGCCAGGTAGTCGGCGCCGAGTTCATTCAGCTTGCCACGGATTTCTTCCGATTCCTCAACGCCGATGGACGAACAATCGACGAAAATCTTCGGCACCTTGCCCTTGCCGCCGGAGGCGACGCCGTTTTCGCCGAAGTAGACTTGCTTCAGGTCCTTGCCGGTAGCGACCATGGTGAAGATGATATCGACATTGCCGAGATCGGATGGCTTGTCGACCAGCTTGGCGCCCTTTGCGGCAAGCGGCTCTGCCTTCGAGCGCGTGCGGTTCCAAAGGCTGACGTCGTGACCTGCCTTCAAAAGCAGTTCTGCCATCGGCGTTCCCATGCGGCCCATGCCGATCCAGCCGAGGCGATGTGTATTCTGGCTCATGCGTGTCTCCTGAAAATGCGCAGCGCGTTGTGTGGAATTACTGCGGCGTTAGTTGAATTCGGCGCTCCAGTCGCGGGTTTCGAGAATGGTCTTCACCTGCCCAAGGAATGACGCGGAGTAGGCGCCGTCGAAAGCGCGGTGATCGAAACTCTGGGCGAGGATGCCGGCGGGGCGCGCGACGATGACATCGCCATATTCCGTTTCCTTCACCAATGCGCGTTTGGAGATGCGGTCGGTTGACAGGATCGCAACCTGCGGCGCGTTGATGAGCGGCGCTGTAAACAGTGTTCCGAAGCTGCCGTTGTTGGTGATGGAATAGGTGCCGCCCTCCATGTCGTCCGGCGTCAGCTTGCCCTCGCGCGCCTTCTGAGCAAGTGCGTTGATGGCCAACGCCAGACCGGCAACATTGAGACCGTCGGCATTCTTCACAACCGGCACCACCAGGCCCTGATGGTCGATGTCGACGGCGAAGCCGAGATTGACGCTGCGGGCGATGTGCAACTTCTCGCCGTCGAAAGCTGCGTTGACTTTCGGAAAAACGCGCAGCGCAAGGCAAATTGCGCGGGCGATAAAGGGCAGATAGGTGAGCGACAGACCGTGTGCTTTCCGGAAGGCATCCTTCTGGGCAAGGCGCACGTTGTCGACGAAGCCGAAATCCACTTCCACCGTCTGCAACACATGCGGCACCTGTTGCCAGGAACCCTGCAGATGACGCGCCGTTTGCTGGCGGATGCGGTTGAGCGGCTCGACATCGCGTTCGCCGGTGATCGGCATGAGCGGGGCAGCCGCAGCGCGCATCATCGCCGGTGCGGCAAGGGCCGCCTGCACGTCCTTCGCCGAAATTTTTTCGCGACCGGCAGCGCGCACCTGCGATGCAACAGAGGCTGCATCGAGATTATTCTGCTTGATAAGGCGGCGGGCCAGCGGCGAAATGCGCATGCCGTCGGGCAGTCTGGCCGGACCGAAGTTGCCGCGCGATGTAAATACCTCGTTGAAGGGTGCGAAACCGCGCTCTTCCAATGAGGCAGTCGGTGCGGCTTGCGGCGCGGGTGCAACGGGTTTTGGCGGGGCCGCTGCCGGTGCAGGTACCGGTTTGGCGGCCGAGGCAGGTGCAGGCTGTTGCTTCGGCGGTGCGGCGGGCGACTTGCCGGAACCGTCGTCGATGAATGCGACGACCGCCCCTGTTCCCACGGGTTCCCCGGCCTTGACATAGACGGCAGAGAGCACGCCGCTTTCAATAGCCTGCACTTCCATCGACACCTTGTCTGTCTCGATCTCGAACAGGTTATCGCCGGCGGCAACCTTGTCGCCGGGCTGCTTGAACCAGGCCGAGATCGTGCCTTCTTTCACGGTCTCGCCAAGTTGCGGCATCAGCACGTCCATCTATCGTCTCCCGCGTTCGTGCTGGTTACCATTCAACCGAGATGTATTGTGTCTCGAGGAATTCCATCAAACCCTCATGCGCTCCTTCGCGGCCGATGCCCGACTGCTTGACGCCGCCGAACGGCGCCGCCGGATCGGATACCAGACCCCGGTTGAGGCCGATCATGCCGAATTCCAGCTTTTCGCTCATCGCCATTCCGCGCTTCAGGTTCTTCGTATAGAGATAGGCAACGAGGCCGTATTCGGTATCGTTGGAACGGCGGATGACATCCTCGTCGCTGGAGAAACTCTGCAGCGCTGCGACCGGCCCGAAGATTTCATCGCTCAGCAGGTCCGCATTGTCTGGCACATTCGTCAGCACGGTCGGTGTGTAGAAATAGCCCTTGGTGTTGGGCCGCGTGCCGCCGGTCAGCAGCTTTGCGCCCTTCTTCACTGCATCTTCGACAAAGTATCCGACCTTGTCGCGGGTCTCTTCATTGACCAGAGCGCCGACGTTGATGCCGTCGTCAAGGCCATTGCCCATCTTCAGTGCCTCGAACTTCTTCACCAGCTTGCCGGCGAATTCGTCATGCACCTTGTCGTGTACATAGAAGCGGTTCGCGGCGGTGCAGGCTTCGCCCATGTTGCGCATCTTGGCGATCATTGCGCCTTCAACGGCGGCATCGACATCGGCGTCCTCGCAGACGATGAAGGGTGCATTGCCGCCGAGTTCCATGGCCGTGTTGACTATGCAGTCGGCAGCGCCATGCAGCAGCTTGCGGCCGACTTCCGTCGAGCCGGTAAAGGAAATGATGCGCACGCGCGGATCGTGCAGCAGCTTGTCGACGACAGCGCCCGACTTCCGCGAGGGGATGATGTTGACGATGCCCTTCGGCACGCCGGCCTTTTCCAGGATCGGCATCAGCGCCAGCATCGTCAGCGGCGTTTCGGATGCCGGCTTGCAGATCACCGGGCAGCCGGCGGCAAGGGCGGGGCCGATCTTGCGGGTCGCCATGGCGGCGGGGAAGTTCCACGGCGTTACCAGAACGCCAACGCCTACCGGCTTGTGATGGGCGATGATGCGAGCGCCCGTGGACGGGCCCACCGAGATTTCGCCGATGTTGCGAACGCCTTCCTCGGCGTACCAGCGGAAAAATTCGGCTGCATAGGCAACCTCTCCCATGGAGTCCGACAAGGCCTTGCCGTTTTCCAGTGTGATAAGTTTCGCCAGTTCCTTCTGCTCGGCCATCATCAGCTCGAAGGCCTTGCGCAGGATTTCGCCGCGCTCGCGCGGTTTGCGGGCGGCCCATTCGGCAAATGCGGCCTGCGATGCGTCAAGCGCTTTCATGGCGTCCGCTTCGCTGGCGCTGGCGACGGAGGCGATCACTTCTTCGGTTGCCGGATTGAGCACGTCGAAGCGCTCGCCGCTTTCAGATGGCACGAAGGCGCCGTTGATATACAGGTCGGTCGGAACTTCGATGTTGAGATCGAGCGACATGGTTTCTCCCTTTGTATGGTGCAGTTCAGTTCACGAGATCAATTCATGGACTGAACGATTTTCTGCACGATGCGTTGCGGCGTCGGCAGGACGATATCTTCGAGGTTGTCCGCTGCGGGGAGCGGAATATGCGGTGTGGTGATGCGAACGATCGGTCCGTCGAGGTCGTAGAAGCATTCGTCCGCAGCGATGGATGCGATCTCGGCGCCCCAGCCGCACAGGCGCGGATTTTCTTCCACTGTGAACAGGCGTCCCGTACGCGATACGGAACCGAGGATGGTTTGGGTATCGAGCGGCACCAGCGAGCGTACATCGATCACTTCGCAGTCGATACCGTGATCGCGCGCCAGAATGTCGGCCGCTTCCAGGGCGCGCGGCACCATCAATGCCAGGGCGATGATGGTGGCGTCCTTGCCGGCGCGCAGGATTTTCGCGGTACCGAGCGTATCGAGGATTTCGCCATCCGGTACTTCGCCCTTCACGGCATACAGCGACTTGTGCTCGAAGAAGATCACCGGGTCGGGATCGCGCACGGAAGCCGCCAGCAGGCCGATCACGTCGGCGGGGCTTGAGGGAGCCACGACTTTCAGGCCGGGGATCATCATCGCCCAGTTTTCGACCGACTGGGAATGCTGGGCTCCAAAGCGCGAGCCTGCGCCGTTGCCGGTACGCACCACCAGCGGGCATTTGGTCTGGCCGTTCGACATGTACCGGCTCTTGGGAAATTCGTTGGCGATGAAATCGAAGCAGACAGCGAGAAAGTCCGAGAACATGATTTCGGCGATGGGCTTGAGGCCGGTCATCGCCGCGCCCATGGCGGCGCCCAGGATCGCCTGTTCGGAAATCGGCGTATCGCGCACGCGCAGGGGACCGAATTCATCGTAGAGGCCGACCGTCGCCTTGAACACGCCGCCGGCCTTGGCAACGTCCTCGCCGAGGAACACGACGTTTTCGTCGCGCCGCATTTCCTGGGCAATGCCGCGGGCCACCGCTTCGCGATAGGTTAGTTCGGCCACCTGGGTTCCTCCACAATCAATATCGCATTCCGGAAAATCGCGTACCCTTAGCAGGGAAATTTGCCGCGCTCCATTTCCGACAGTCCAAATGTCCCGGATTGCGCCATGCGTTTCCGGGATGACACTTCTGTTCAGTTCCGCCAGGCCCAGCCGCCGTCGGCGTAGACATCCGTGGTCATGATTTCCTCCGGCGGCAGGGGCGCAGCCTTGCAGTTTTCCACCGCCTGATCGAGTTCCTCGTCGATGGCCTTTTCTATCTTCTTTATCTGCGCTTCCTTGATGCCGAATTCGGCAAGCCGTTCGCGGTAGATTTTCACCGGATCGCGTTTTAGCCATTCCTCCAGTTCGCCCTTGGGCCGGTAGGCGCCTGGGTCGGCGCGCGAATGGCCGGAGTGGCGATAGGTCTTGCATTCGATGAGCGAGGGGCCGCCGCCGGAGCGGGCCTTTTCCAGTGCTTCCTGCGCGACACGATAGACCGCATCGGCGTCGTTGCCGTCGACAATGATCTTCGGCAGTCCATAGGCCGGTGCGCGGTCGGCGGCTGGATGTTCGACAGCCGTCACATCGCCAATCGGGGTATATTCCATATACAGGTTGTTTTCGCAGACGAAGACAACCGGAAGGTTCCAGATCTTGGCGAAATTCAGCGCTTCGTGGAATGCGCCAATGTTCGTGGTGCCGTCACCGAAGAAGCAGACCGACACATCGTCATGGCCGAGATATTGCGCCCGCCAGGCCGCGCCGCAGGCAATCGGCAGATGTGCGCCGATGATGGCGTAGGAGCCCATCACGCCATGTTCTTCCGATGTCAGGTGCATGGAGCCGCCCTTGCCGCGCATCAGGCCGTTGTCGCGCTGCATCAGTTCGCCGAGCATCTTTTCCATCGGCACGCCGCGGGCCAGCGTATGGGCATGGCCACGATAGGTGCAGAAGGACTTGTCGCCCGGTTTCATGGCTCCTGCGAACCCGGCGGCAATGGCTTCCTGTCCGAGAGACAGATGGCTGGTGCCCTTGACGAGATTCTGCAGGAAGAGGTCGTAGGCTTTTTTCTCGCAGACGCGGATCTCGTATTGCAACCGGTACAGTTCCAGCCGGGTATCGGCGCCGATGTCGTCGTTGACGCCGGCGCGCTTGCCCGCAGCTGCGGATTTTGCAGCCGATGGCTTCTTTGCAGGTGCGGCTTTCCTTGCACGCGCGGCAGCGGGCTTTTTCATCCGGGCGCTTCCCTTTGTTTCAGGCCGTTCAGTAGCGGTTGGCGATCGGCAGTTCTTCCGCCGGGAACAGGCTGATAACCTGACAGCCCTTGTCTGTCACGACAACCTCTTCCTCGATGCGTGCGGCGGAGAACCCGTCCGCTGCCGGGCAATAGGTTTCCAGCGCGAAGACCATGCCGGTCTTGATTTCCATCGGATTTTCGAGGGAGACCAGGCGCGAGATGATCGGCCGCTCGTGCAGGGCAAGGCCAAGACCGTGGCCGAACTGCAGGCCGAAGGCAGCCAGTTCGTTCGGGAAGCCGAATTTCTCCGCCTTCGGCCATACCTTGGCGACCGTGTCGGTGGAAACGCCGGGCTTGATCAGCGCGATGGCGTCATCCAGCCATTCGCGGCACTTCTTGTAGGCGTCGCGCTGTACATGGTTGGCGCGGCCGATATTGAAGGTGCGGTAGTAGCAGGTGCGATAGCCCTGGTAGCTTTGCAGAATGTCGAAGAAAGCCTGATCGCCGGGGCGGAAATAGCGATCTGTGAAGTTGTGCGGATGCGGGTTGCAGCGCTCGCCGGAAATGGCGTTGATCGCTTCCACGTCGTCCGAGCCCATTTCGTAGAGCATCTTGTTGGCGAGGGCGACAATGTCGTTTTCGCGCACGCCCGGTTTCAGCTCCTCGTAGATCATGTGATAGACGCCATCGACCATGGAGGCTGCCTGGTTGAGCAGCATGATCTCGTCGATGTTCTTGATCTCTCGCGCGTCGAGCATGACCTGCTGGCCGTCGACCACGTTCATGCCGGCCTTCTGCAGTTCGAAGAACATGGCGGTTTCGGCAACGTCGACACCGACCTTCAAGTCGGAGACGCCGGCCTGCTTCAGAAGGTCCATCACTTCTTCGGCGTGATATTTCATCAGTCCGACGGAGGGTGGGACAGTGCCGCGCATGCCCAGCATGCCGGCGCGGCAATTGTCGGGGGCCAGCCAGTCGCTGTAGAGTTTGTGGTGGACGGCGGCGGAACCGAAATCCCACAGGATCGGCTCGTTGTCGCCGGCCAGAAGCGCAAAGCGGCAGAACTTGTCGCGCTCCCATTCGCCGATCTTGGTGCCGGTGACGTAGCGGATGTTGTTGACGTCGAACAGCAGCAGCGCGCCGCAGTCGGAGTTCTTAAGAGCCTGGCGGGCGCGGGCGAGGCGGTAGGTGCGCAGGCGGTCGTGGTCGACCCGGCGCTCAAAATCCACGGCCATGTGGCCCGGTGCGCCAATCGGGCGGTTCCAGTGCCAGTGCGGATCGATTTCGCCGGGTTTCACGATATTCGGCCGCAGTGCGTTTCCTGGATTCATTGTTGTTTCCTCGCGGTTCTCATATGCTGCAAGCATCCGGTCACGTAACCGGCTTGTATCCGGTTTGGGGCCGCCATGCGTGGCCGGATTGCAGTTTGCGGCCCCGCCGCAATACCACATACTTGCCTCGCCAGCGATTTAATGCAATCGATTGCACGTTGATGGAGAGCATGTAATTCGGCGCTGGCGGTTGAGTCAAGCGCTGTTGCGGGAAAGGGAGCGATGACAGGCGGTAAACCAGAAACCGGCAAGACCGGCAGCGCTGCAGGCGCTTCGCGAAGGGCGACTCTGAAGGATGTGGCGCGGGCCGTGGGCGTTCATGTTTCGACTGTGTCGCGGGCGTTGAACCCGGCTACCCGTCACCTGATTACCGAGGAAATTGCCACGCGCGTGCTTGAGGTCAGCCGCGAGCTCAACTACCGGCCCAATCCGGCGGCCTACAGCCTGCGGACCAATCGCAGCCATACGATCGGCATCGTGGTACCCGATATCACCAATTCCATCTTTCCACCGATGATCCGCGGCGTGGAGGATGTGCTCGCGCCGCATGGCTATGCCGCGCTGGTCGTCAATACCGATCTCAACCGTGAGCGCGAGGCCGCCGCGATCAGCACCTTGTCTGCGCGCGGGGTGGACGCCATGGTGGTGGCCAGCGCCGAGCGCGAGGATGCAGAACTTTCCGCTTTGGCGAAACAGGGCACGCCTGTCGTAACCATCAACCGGCGCACGGACGATGCGTCGGTTTCTTCTGTCATCAGCGACGAGATCGAGGGTGTCCGGCTGATGCTCGCGCACCTGGTCGAGCTGGGTCACCGCCGCATTGCGACCATTGCCGGCAACCAGAACCTGTCCACGGGCCAGCGCCGCTACGACGCATTTCTGCGCAATACTCTGGCCATGGGCCTGCATATCGGTCCGGAACAGGTAGGGTTTGCCAATGCCTTCAACGAGGCGGAGGGGCGCCGCTGCATGGAGGAACTACTGGCCCGGGGCAGCGGCTCTACGGCGGTTCTGTGCGCCAACGACCGGCTGGCAATCGGTGCGATATCGGCCCTGCGCGGCCGCGGACTATCGTGCCCGGGAGATGTTTCGGTGACGGGCTTCAACGACATGGCCATGGTCGATTGTATCGATCCGCCGCTGACCACGATCCGCATCCCTCATTACGGAATTGGCCAGGCCGCGGCGCAATTCCTGTTGCAGCGGCTGAACGAGACGGATGGCGGGCCGGCGCCGCTGCATCAGGTGCTGCCTGTGGAGCTGATCGTACGTGCTTCCACCGCAGCGCCGCGCAAGGGTAGCGCCGAGGGGCCATCCGGCGATCCGGCTGTATCCCATATGCGGATTGTGCGTTAGGCTTGGCGTCCGACGAATGTAGCCATAAGAAAGTTTGCGGGAGAACATCATGGCCCCTGTGCTGCCGGAGCGCTTGCGACCCCTTCTGGATGCGGAATATCCGCGATTTTCCGATGCAGAGATTGCGCGCCGCCGCAAGGCCATGGCCGATGTCATGGTTGCCAACGGAATCGACCATCTGGTGTTTTATGGCGCAAGCTGGACCGGCTCCGCGGTTCAGTGGCTGACCCAGTGGCCGGTGACGACGGAATGCGCAGGCGTCTTCACCCCAGGCCAGCGCGACCGGATGTTCATCCACTATTACAACCACCTGCCGTTGGCCCGCCGGCTGGCGCGCGAGGCCGATGTCGATTGGGGCGGCCCCTCGACGCTTGGCAATGTTGCGGCGGAACTCAAGGCGCGCGGGGCGCGTGGCGGGCGTATCGGGCTGATTGGTCCGCTGGGCCATGAAGGCCACGCCATCCTGAAAAAGGCTTTCGGCAAGATTGTCAGCCTGGGGCGTGAATATGTGCAGTTGCGCAAGGTGAAATCGGCGGAGGAACTGGACTGGTTCCGAATCGGCGCATGGATGAGCGATTGCGGCATGCAGGCCATGGCCGACCATGCCAAGCCGGGCGTGACCGAGCATGAGCTGGCCAATGAGATCGAGCGCGCTTACGTGGGCAACGGCGGGCAGACGGTAATCCATTTCATCGGTTCCACGTCCATGGCCGAACCGTCAATCCCTGCGCCGGCGCAATATACCTCCTCGCGCAAATTGCAGATGGGCGACATCGTCTTTGCCGAAATCAGTGCGCATTACTATGGCCATTCCGGCCAGGTCCTGCGCTCCTATGCGGTAGGCGGCGAACCGTCTCCGCTTTATCGCAACATGCATGCGGCAGCCGATGCTGCCTATGACGCCATCGTAGGCGTACTCAAGGCCGGCGCAACGGCGCGCCAGGTGTTTGAGGCATCGCGGGTGATCGAGGATGCCGGGTTCGAGACGGTGGACGATGTTCTGCACGGCTATGGCGGGGGCTATTTCCCGCCAGTCATCGGCTCGACCACGCGCGAGAACCCGCACAATCGGGACGAACAATTCGCCGCCGGCCAGCTGGTCGTGGTGCAGCCGAATGTCGTTACATCGGACGGGCGCGCCGGCGTGCAAACCGGCGAGATGCTGCTGATAACGGAAACAGGCGTCGAGCGTATGCACGACCTGCCGCGCGGGTTTACGGTGGTGTGATCCATGCACAAACTTGGCGTCAGGCAGGTGATTGTCGATCGGGTCATGGCGCGGCGCGGGCGCTATCATATCTTCGACAGCTTCGATCCGGCGCGGACGGCGCTGCTGGTCATCGACATGCAGGATACGTTCTGCGCGCCGGGCAGCCCGGCGGAAGTGGCTGTCTCCCGCTCGATCGTCGAGCCGATCAACCGGCTTGCCCGCGCCTTGCGGTCGCGCGGCGCAAAGGTCGTCTGGATATTGCATGCGAACATGCGCCATGGCGAGAAAAGCGACTGGGAGATGTTCTTCAACCATATCGTCGCAGACGATGTGCGCCTGAGAACAATCGACTCGCTTCTGCCGGGGCGCCAGTCCGTTTGGTCCGGTCTCGAACAGGCCAATGATGACCTGACGGTGTTCAAGAACCGGTACAGCGCGCTCATCCACGGCTCGTCGCAACTGGAGCCGTTGATGCGCAACCTCGGTATCGACACGTTGCTCATCGCCGGCACCAAGACCAATGTCTGCTGCGAGGCGACGGCGCGCGATGCGATGATGCTGGATTTTCGCACCGTAATCGTCTCCGATTGCTGCGCGGCATTGAGCGACGAGGAACACCGCGCAACGCTGGAAACCTTCATCCAGCAATTTGGCGACGTGATGAGCACAGATGAAGTGCTGGAGCGGATGCCGGCGATCTGAGCCTAGAGTTCAGCTACCCGCTGTGCGATGTCCCGCAACCGTTGCTTGTCCGCTTCGAGGGTCAATGCCCCTTCGGCGCGTGCCAGCGCTTCTTTCGATTGCTGTTTCGCGGCGTGGCGGGCTTCCGCATCGCCCATTTCGCACAGGGCGAGCAGAGCTTTCTGCAGGCGAATCTGCACTTCCACAATCGCTGCTCCGTCACGGGCGATGGGCGTGAAGAAATCGCTGAACGCATCCTCTGCAGCAATGCGTGGGGCAAACACATTCGTGCAGGCAATGTCCTTGGAATCGCGCTCACGCCCAGGTGCGAGCAGCGGGTGCAACAGGCGTATGCCGCGGCCGATAACGTCAATGGCGGTGCCGGGATCGTTGATGCCGGGGGATAGGGCGCGCGATGCGATTTCGGCAAGAACACAAAGACCGAATCGTGGGTCCTGATTGAAGGAACGCTCCGTGCCGATGGTAAATGCGGTGCGAATTGCCTTTTCCAGCGTCTGTTTGTCTTTGCCCCTGCCTGCGGCATTCGGCTTCAAGGCGGCCAGCGGCAGGGCCGGATAGGCGAAAGTCCCCGGCAATGCCAGCAAGTAAATATCGACGCCATGCTCGCTTGCGGTTTCCTGCAGGCTGTTCATGTCGATATAGGCGATATAGCCGGTGGTATCGGGAAATACCCGCTCGCTGTCGCCGGCGTCTTCAAGCATGTCCGGTGTCAGGTGTGCGCCGCCAAGATAGGGTGTTGCGACATGGATGGAGATCGCCTCGGCGGTGGCGTCTTCGACGCGCTTGGTTGTATCGCCCACCCTACCCAGGTGCGACAGGTGGTCAATCCATCGCAATATGGCGAATACAACGACGCCAATGACGCCGATCGTCACGACGAACAGGATGAAGCGTCCGCGATCGCTGTAATATCCGGTGTTCAGCGCCACGATGCCGACAAGGCTATAGAGAAACGTCCCGAGAAATATCGACAGCACGTTTTGCGACGTGGGATCGCGCACCAGAAGCCGCGTGGCGCGCGGCGTTGCATTGCTGGTCGCTGCGCCGAGCGAGGTCACCATCACGCTGAGCGAAAACGTCGTGACCGCCAGCATGCTGGATGCCAGGATATTGAGTACCTGAAACACCGCATCGGCGCCGATACTGGCGGATACTTCAACCGGAATGAACGGGTCGAGTTTGACTGCGACAAGGGCGGTGAAGATGCCGAGCACGGCAAAAAGGGTGGAGCGCACCCACATCTGCTGGCCGAGCTGGCCAAGTATCCAGCGCCATTTCGCTATCATGGCGTGCGATCGGTCTGCATGCGGGTCATCGGGCCTGTTCCTTCGCCTCTACCTGCATATATGGCAGAGGCACAGGTATTCCAGATGCGAGGCCGGTGGCCCGAGCATGCCGCGACCGGGGGCCGAATTCCAATTGTCCCTATCTGTAGTAGGGTTCGACGGTCCCCTTCAGCCGGATGGTCAGGGGATTGCCGCGGCGGTCCTTGGCCTTTCCGGCCTCGACGCGGACCCAGCCTTCGCTGATGCAATATTCGACGACGTTGGTTTTCTCCGCGCCATTGAACCGGATACCGATATCGTGGGCGAAAACGTCTTCGTTGAAGAAGGGGCTGTCAGCTTCCGTGCAAAGGCGATCCGGCAACGGCGGCAGCGGGGCGGATTGTGTTTCTGGCGTATCGTTCATGGCGCGTGGCATTCCGTTTCAGGTGTCGTGTCTCCCGGCGCCTCGCGCGGGCGATTCTTGGTAGCCTGTGTCTGGTCCCCGTATAGACGCAAAGGCTTGCGCGTTGCAATGCAACGGATGCCATGCTGCACCGGTTTCGAAGCGTTTACAGCTTGTTGACCATGCCGCGAGGTTATGTTCACGATTGGCCTGTTTTGGGCGATTTGGTCCGGGAGGATCGATGTTCCGTTAAGTCCGCGATGCGACGGTGGGTGGTCTTCGAGGTTGCGGGGTATCGCTATGACGAAAATGTTCGGATTTGCTGCGGGCATCGTATTCCTGGTTGTCGGCATCGTACAGGGCGTCAATCTGCAGAGGGCCTCCCGAATGGGCGCCAGCAACGAGCCAATCAACATCGAACAAGTGTTGAATGCCCAGGCCGACAAGCTGAACAAGAACAAGGGCAAGCGCCGCGGTCACAGCACCTTCGACGGAGCTTACGTTCGGGGCAGCACGCTGGTGCTGGAATATCTGGTCAGCCTCGATCCGCGCAACGTCAATACGACCAAGGCCGCCGACACATTGCGCGACGGCATGAAAAAGCTCATGTGCAAGGGCCAGATGCTGCGGGCGCTCGATCAGGGTGCGGCCATCGAGGTTTCCTACCGCACCAAGCGCAAGCAGCAATTCCTGTTCGAGGTGCGGGTGAACGCCAGTTCGTGCCGAGCAAACGCCTAGATCAATTCAGCAGGCTGCGGTGGCGGCTCTCACCTTCTTCCAGCGAAGCGGTTTCGGTCTCCCTGGAAGATATGCTTGCCGATAGTCTTCACTGCGCCGCTTCGGTAATTGTCTCGGCCGCCATTGACCCTTCGAATGCCGGCGCCACCTCCTCGGCGAAGCGTTGCATCGTTTCGCGGACATAAGGGTCAGGTGCATTGCCAAAGTTGAAGTACAGTATCACTTCGTCGATGCCGATGGCCTCGACCTTCTTCAGGCTGTCGATGATCTGCTGCGGCGAGCCGTAGAGCATGGAATTGTCGTCGAAGTCGCCATGCTTTGGATCGTTCAGCGCGGCGCCAATCTGTTTGAAATACTGCATCGATTCCGGCAATTGCCCCTTGCCGCCCTGGCTCATGGTCTTTCGCATCCCGGCCATGGTGATGTAGTTGATCATCCGTTCCTGAGCCTTGTCGTGGTCGCCAGGCTTGTCGCCGAGGTGGATGAAGTAACTGCACTTGACCTTGCGGACCGGCTTGTTCTTCTGTTCGCAGATTTCCTTGTAGGCCGCGACGGCGTTGCCGAGATTGCCGAACAGCACAGTCGTGGCGAAGGGCGCCAGCAGAAGGTTCCAGTCCCATTCGGCGGCAAGGCCCATGGAGAAGCGCGAGAACGAAGCCATGTAGGGGCGGAAGGTTTTCTGGAACATCTTCGGCTGCACGTCGACATTCTCGCACTGGTAGAACTTGCCGTGGAACGAGAATTCGCCGGTCTCGTGCCAGCATTTGTGCAGCAACTCCAGCCCTTCGGCGAATTGTTCCGCCGACTGCTGGAAGTCGACGCCGAACGGCGTGAACTCGTGGCTGTCGTAACCGCGCCCGCAGGCGAAATCGACGCGCCCTCCGGACAATTGGTCGATCGTCGCCCATTCTTCGGCAACGTATATCGGGTGATGGATCGGCAGCACCACGACCGCGGGCGCAAGGCGGATGCGGGTGGTGGCTGCGGCGATGTTGGCCAGCATGATCGAGGGCATGGAAACGCAGCCGCGCCGGTTGAAATGGTGTTCGCCGATCCAGGCGGAGTGGTAGCCAAGCTTTTCCGCCAGAATCGACTGGTCGCGGATTTCGAGGTGGAACTGTGCCGGAGTGCGCGGATTATCCGGATAGCGATTGTCGCTGAGCGTGAAATATCCGAATTTCATGGGGCGTTTCTCCTCACTGCAATCTGGTTGGCGCTTGTGCCAGCGCTTCGCGAGCATTCCGGCTGCCTTTGTTGCGATAATTTGCCTGTTCCGGCAGCAGAACGCAAGCAAGCCTGCATCGCGCTTGCCAGCGCGTCAGGCTGCTCCGCTTGCCGACTTGGCTGCGACGGCACGTTCCTCGCTGGCGTCCTTCGCCCAGATGACTGAAGCCGATTGGGTCGATACCGAACTGGCGCCGATGTGAACGATGAATTCGCCCGATTCCCAGATTTCGGCGCCAGAAAGATCGTAGAACTTCAGGTCCCCGACCGTGATCGTGAAGCCGACCTGCTGCGACTGGCCGGGCGCGAGCTCGATCTTTTCGAAACCGCGAAGCACTTTCACCGGCCGCGTCATGCTGGCCACGGGATCGGTTAAGTAGAGCTGGACGATCTCCTTGCCGGTCTTCGCGCCGGTATTGGTCACGGTGGCGCGCGCATGCAAAACGTCGCGTTCGCCGTTGAGCGAGGTCTTGTCCAGTTCCACCGGTCCATACTCAAAGGATGTGTAGCTCAGGCCGTGTCCGAAAGGATATTGCGGCGTGTTCGGCACATCGATGTAGCAGGACTTGAACTTCTCGAATTCGAGGCCCGGCGAGAGCGGACGGCCGGTGCGGCGATGGTTGTAGTATATAGGCACCTGTCCGACATGGCGGGGGAAGGTCATGGTCAGCTTGCCGGAAGGATTGGCGCCCCCGAACAGAACATCTGCGACGCCATTGCCTGCCTCGGTTCCGGCGAACCACATATGCAGGATCGCGTCGGCGTTTTCGTGTTCCCAGGCCAGGGTCAGCGGACGTCCGCTGATCGTCACCAGCACCAGCGGTTTGCCGGTTTTCCGCAAGGCCTGCAGCAGGTCGCGTTGTTCCTCGGGGATACCGATATCGGCACGGCTCGCGCATTCGCCGGACATTTCCTGTGCTTCGCCGACAACGGCGACGACGACGTCCGCATCTTTCGCGATGCGCAAGGCTTCGTCGATCATGTCTACGGCTGGACGCGGATCGTTTACGACGCGTTCGATCCGGTAGTTCACCGCCGCAATCACGCGCGGATCGTCGGTGATGTTGGAGCCGCGCGCATACGCTATGCGGGCATCGGGACCGGCCACATTGCGCATGCCCTGGCGGATGGAAATGCAATCGTCTGAATCGGCGGCGATGCTCCAGTTGCCGGGCATGTTCAGAGTATCGTCGGCGAGCGGGCCGACCAGCGCAATTTTCGCGCTTCTGTCGAGCGGCAGGATATTGCCGTCGTTCTTCAGCAGCACGCAGGATTCGGCGATGGTTTCGCGTGCGAAGGCGCGATGTTCCGGCGTCAGGATGCGCGATTTGGCACGTTCATCGCTGAAATAGAGATAGGGATCGTCGAACAGGCCCAGCTTTTCCTTTGCAAGGAGAATACGGCGGCAAGCCATGTCGATCTGCGTTTCGGATATGTGCCCGGCATCGAGAGACTGTTGCAGCGTTTCGAGAAATCCTTCCCCGACCATGTCCATGTCGACTCCGGCATTCAGGGCGACCGCCGAGACATCGTGCAGGTCGCCCATGCCATGCTCGACCATTTCGTTGATCGCCGTGTAGTCCGTAACGACCAGTCCGTCGAAGCTCCAGCGCTTGCGCAGGAGGTCGTTCAGAATTTCCGGATGCGCCGTGGCAGGCACGCCGTTGATATCGTTGAAGGCGGTCATGACGGACCCGGCGCCGGCGTCCAGCGCCGCCTTGTAGGGCGGCAGATAGTCCTCCAACATGCGCACCGGGCTCATGTCGACGCTGTTGTATTCGCGCCCGGCCTCGACCGCGCCATAGAGGCCCAGATGCTTTACGCAGGCCATCATGGTATCGTTGCGCTTCAGATCGTCTCCCTGCAGGCCCTCGACCATGGCTCTGGCCACCTGCGAGCCCAGGTAGGTGTCTTCGCCAGCGCCTTCCGACACGCGGCCCCAGCGCGGATCGCGCGCAATATCCACCATCGGCGAGAAGGCCCAGTTCACGCCTTCGGCCGTTGCCTCGATGGCGGCAATCCTTGCCGTCTTGCGGATCAGTTCGAGGTTCCAGCTGCAGGAAAGCGCCAGCGGAATCGGAAAGATCGTCTTGTGGCCGTGGATGACGTCGAGGCCGAACAGCAGCGGTATGCCGAGGCGTGTCTGTTCGACAGCGATCGTCTGCATGGCCCGCGCTTCGGCCGGGTCGTGGGTGCCGAACAGGCCGCCGGCCTGGGCCGCGGCGATTTTCTTCGCGACGCCGACGGATCTGACCGTGCCGGTATCGACCTTGCCATAGCTGACGAGGTTCAGCTGGCCGATCTTTTCCTCGAGCGTCATCTGCAGCAGCAGGCGGTCAACGAAAGACATGGGAATCAAACATCCGGTAGATGACGGGCAGGAGCATTTACCGCGTTTCCGGGAGAATCCCAATGCGATTTGGATCGGGGCGCCACTTGTTCACAAGCGGTCGGGGATACTGGCCGGTGCTGCCGAAATATTGTGCTGCGATTGCCCGCTATGCGTTTCATGCCTTAAGATGTTACACGGATTGCGATGGCAACAGAGACCCGGCGGAGACCGGGCTGCGCTTGGAGCGTTCATGACAAGTGGGAATTTGTCCGGCAATGGCGCCGGTTCGACGATCGACCAGTCGGTAATTGAAGATCTTGCTGCCCGGCTCCGGCAGGCGGAAGCCACGGGCGTGGCCATCGCACCGATCCGCGATGGCCTTGCGGGCGGCGGCGTGCAGGCCGCCTATGCTGTCCAGTCCGCGAACACGGCCTGGCATGTCGCCAACGGCCGGCGGATCGTCGGGCGCAAGATCGGTCTGACCGCCAAGGCCGTGCAGGCCCAGCTCGGCGTCGATTCACCGGACTTCGGCATGCTGTTTGCTGATATGGAAGTGGCCGACGGCGAGGAGATCGCGCAGTCCCGGCTGATGCAACCGCGGGTCGAGGCTGAAATCAGTCTCGTTCTGGGCCGCGACCTGACCCAGGAGCAGCTTGGCATCACCGAGGTCATGTCGGCGATAGAATACGCACTGCCATCCATCGAGATCGTCGGCAGCCGTATCGAGAACTGGAATATCCGCCTGCTCGATACGGTTGCGGACAATGCATCGTCCGGGCTTTTCGTGCTGGGCGGACGGCCGGTGAAGATCGACGCATTCGACTGGCGGCTGTGCGGCATGGTCATGGAGCGGCGTGGCGAGCAGATTTCGCTCGGCGCCGGGGCGGCGTGTCTCGGCAATCCGCTGAATGCGGCGCTCTGGCTGGCGCGCACCATGGTGGAGGCGGGCGCTCCGCTCAGGGCCGGGGATATCATCATGACAGGGGCGCTGGGGCCGATGGCGATCGCAGCGCCCGGGGACGTTATCGAGGCGCGGATCAACGGTTTGGGGTCCGTCCGCGCCGTTTTTGGAAACGAATAAGTACAAGGGGTAGATGACATGGCAGCACCCAAAGTTGCAGCACGCAAGCCGGCAGCCGCAAAAAAGACGGCAGCAAAAAGACCGGCTCGCCGCGCCGCAACGAAGCCAATGACAAAGCCGGCACAAGGCGCAAAGAAGAAAGCCGCCAAACCGGTAGGCCAATCGAGGATCAAGACAAATATCAAGGCGCTGGCTCGCAATCTCGACAAGGCCGCCCAGGAGGCAAGGCCGATCGAGCAGATTTCCGCCACTACGCCGATCAGCCTCGATCAGGCCTACCAGATCCAGAAGGAGGCGATTGCCCTGCGGATGTTACGCCGCGAGCAGCGCGCCGGCATCAAGATGGGCTTCACCAGCCGCGCCAAGATCGCGCAGATGGGCATTGGCGATCTGATCTGGGGCCGCCTGACGGATGGCATGATCATCGAGGAAGGCGCGCCAATCGATTTCTCTACCTATATCCATCCGCGCGTCGAACCGGAGATTGCATTCCTGCTGAAACGCCCGCTCTCGGGCCGCATCACGCCGATGCAGGCGATGGAAGCGGTGGAAGCCATTGCGCCGGCGCTGGAAATCATCGACTCGCGCTACAGCAACTTCAAGTTTTCGCTTGAGGATGTTGTGGCCGACAACGCCTCGTCGTCCGGTTTCGTTACCGGGCCCTGGCAGATTCCGGATTTCGATTTCGGCAATCTGGGGCTGGTGCTGTCGTTCAACGGCAAGCCGGTGCAGATCGGTTCGACGGCTGCAATCATGGGCCATCCGTTGCGCTCGCTGATTGCCGCTGCGCGTTTTGCCGGCGAGGCGGGCGAGCCGCTGATGCCGGGCTGGATCGTCATGGCGGGCGGGGCGACAGCTGCCGAGCCGCTTGTTGCGGGCCAGTATGTCGAACTCGAAATGGAAAACATGGGCCGCGTCGCTTTCGGCGTATCTAGCTGACGGGCATGTCGTTGGCAGCAGATCGCAAGCGACAGAAAGTAAATTACGGATCGCAAGACAGATGGCAAAAGTGAAATGCGCGATTATCGGATCGGGCAATATCGGCACCGACCTGATGATCAAGATCATGCGCACGGCGAAGAACCTCGAAATGGCCGCCATGGTCGGCATCGATCCGCAATCCGATGGCCTCGCACGCGCGGCACGGCTGGGCATTCCCACGACCCATGACGGCGTAGAGGGCCTCAAGTCCATGCCGGGCTATGGCGACATCGGGATCGTGTTCGATGCGACTTCCGCCCGTGCGCATGTTGCCAATGACGCGGCGCTGCGCGGAGACGGCAAGAAGATTATCGACATGACGCCGGCCGCCATCGGTCCGTTCAACGTTCCTGTGGTCAATCTCGACGACAATATCGATGCGCCGAATGTGAACATGGTGACCTGCGGCGGGCAGGCGACGATCCCCATCGTGCATGCGATCAAGCAGGCTTCCGGACGGGTCATCTATGGCGAGATCGTTGCATCCATCGCTTCGAAGTCCGCCGGGCCGGGCACGCGCGCCAATATCGACGAATTTACCGAGACAACCTCCAAAGGCATCGAGACGGTGGGCGGCGCTGAAAAGGGCAAGGCGATCATCGTGCTCAACCCGGCCGAGCCGCCGCTGATGATGCGCAACACGGTCTTCACGCTCTCGCAGGGCGGTAACCGCGAGGCCATCGAAAAGTCCATCGAGGAGATGGCGGCGCGGGTGAAGAGTTATGTGCCCGGCTATCGGCTCAAGCAAAAAGTGCAGTTCGAAAGTATCGGCGACAATGCGCCGGTCAATATCCCCGGTATCGGCCCGTGCTCGGGTCTCAAGACGACAGTCTTCATCGAGGTGGAAGGCGCGGCGCATTACCTGCCTGCCTATGCCGGCAATCTCGACATCATGACGTCTGCCGCGCTGGCCACGGCCGATCTGTGGGCGGAAAAGGTTCAGGCACGGGAGCTGGTGTAATGGCGCGGCGCGATCCGAACAAACTCTATGTGCAGGATGTAACCTTGCGTGACGGCATGCACGCGATCCGCCATCAATATGGCATGGAGCCGGTGCGGGCGATCGCGCGGGCGCTGGATGCGGCAAAGGTGGATGCTGTCGAGATCTGCCATGGCGACGGCATACGCGGCTCGTCGTTCAATTACGGTTTTGGCCAGCATTCTGACAATGACTGGGTGGCTGCCGTAGCGGAAGAACTGAAGCACGCCGTGGTGACCGTATTGCTGATTCCGGGCATCGGCACCGTTCACGATCTGAAGGAAGCCTATGCGCAGGGCGCACGTTCTGTGCGCATCGCGACCCATTGCACGGAAGCGGACGTGTCCGCCCAGCACATGGAAGCGGCGCGCAATCTCGGCATGGATACGGTCGGCTTCCTGATGATGGCGCATATGACGCCGGTCGATAATCTGGTCGCGCAGGCGAAGATCATGGAAGCTGCGGGCGCCGAATGCGTCTACATCACCGATTCCGCCGGAGCGCTGCTGCCTGGGCAATATGCCGAGCGGGTGAAAGCCTTCCGCGATGCGCTGAAGCCGGAAACTGAGATTGGCGTGCATACCCATCACAACCTGACGATGGGCGTAGCCAATGCGGTGGCCGGCATTGAGCAGGGCGCGGTGCGGGTTGATGCCTCGCTCGCCGGGATGGGCGCGGGGGCCGGCAATGCGCCGCTCGAGGCGCTGGTCGCCGTACTCGACCGCATGGGTATTGAGACGGGCTGCGATCTCAACCTGCTGATGGACGCTGCCGACGATCTGGTGCGTCCGCTGCAGGATCGGCCGGTGCGGGTGGACCGGGAAAGCCTGTCGCTCGGCTATGCCGGGGTCTATTCCAGCTTTCTGCGCCATGCGGAGAATGCCACGAAGCTTTATGGCGTCGATACGCGCTCGCTGCTGAATGAACTGGGCCGGCGCCGCATGGTTGGCGGGCAGGAAGACATGATCGTCGATGTCGCGCTGGATTTGCTGAAGCAGGATACGAAATAGCCGCGCGGTCCTGGCCAGCTAGGGGCCGTCGAATGGCGACTTGATCCCCTTGTCGCGCCAGGGATTGCCCCTGAACCCGCATTTCCCGGCAAGATCGCGAATGCGCCAGAGCGCCGGGATGCGCCGTTCTGCAAGGCCCGGCAGGCTCAAGATATCGAAACCATTCCAGGGAATGAACGGGTTGCGCCGGTTATAGGCCCATATCTCGACCCGGATCGTGGGGCGGGCGCTGAAACCGCGGGCATGGAATCCGAAGGTATCGGCCACCACCAGCGTATTGGCGGGCACGGCGAAGGCCTGCGCCGGGGGCAACCCCATGCTTTCGATCTCGGCAGGGGTTATGCGGAACGAACCGCGCGCCGTATAGCCTCCCGATGTTGCGGCCTGCATGCTTTTTTCATGCTCCCAGTTCAGCCGCGCGTCGCTCGCCTTGTGCGAACCGGGCACATAAACGAAGGGGCCTTCGTCTTCGGCGACATCGGTGAGAAAAAACCAGGCCTTGACGGTCGGATGAAAGGTATCGGCGTGCAGCGCTGTCTGCGGGTCGGGCGCGGTATCGCGCACATGCGACAGGATCGTCTGGATATAATAGAGCGGCTCCTGCCCGGTCGAGGATACATAGCGCATCCTGCCGCGCCAGTCGGGCCGGTTGAGCAGGTCGCGGACGGCCGGCATTCTGGCCAGTGCGTCGGGGTCAAGCGCCATGCGGCGGGTAATGGTGTCGCCCTGCAGCATTTCCCGCGCCGTGCCGGTGAAATTGCGCACGGAGTTCCGCAGCTGCTCGAATTCTTCGGCTGGCAGAAGATCACGCTTGAGAATGAAACCGTCACGCTCGAAGGCGGCGGCGTCCTCCGCGCTCACCAAGTGGCGCAACCGCTTGCGCCTGCTATCGGCGAGGGCGGAGGCCAGCTTGACGCGAAACCTGTGAAGGCCTTTCTCGTTGAGCGCCGGTGAGCCGATCAGCTTGTTCCGGCTGAAATTCTTCGCGCCTGTCGCGATGGACAGCGCCCACCAGGGATATTTGAGAATGTCGCCAGGGCACAAAACCGTGATCTTTCCTGCATTTTTGCCGCCGGGCCGGTGCTTGCACCTGCTGCGGATGCGCCATCGACGCGGGCGGATCCTCGTGAGGGCCGGGCGCTCGTCAAGGCAAGTCTAGTGGCCAGCCATCCGCAAGTCCATCCGCAAGTCAAATGGCAAGTTGACTGGCAAGCCCCGTCGCAACTTTGCCGGGAGACGCTTGCGCCGGTTTTCATTCCGGCCGTCCTTGGCGATGGCGCAAAAAACCGCCATAAGGGCGTTTCGGAAATTGAGGAAACAACGGGTGGCAGCCTGAAGCCTCGCAGTGAGAGGTTCAGCTACCCGGAAGCAGGGACAGACGAACATGGATGTAAAGAAGATCAACGATACGATTTCGGTTTCGCCGCAGATGTCCCCGGCCGACATGGCAGATGCTGCCGCGCAGGGGTTCAAGACCGTCATCAACAACCGGCCGGACGGAGAGGGCGGTGCAGACCAGCCGTCGTCCGAGGCGGTGGCAGAGGCGGCCAGGGCTGCGGGACTCGACTATATCTATATGCCAGTGGTTTCCGGACAGATCACCGAAGCCAATATCGCCGACTTCCAGAAGGCGCTCGCCAATGCGCAGAAGCCGGTGCTGGCCTTCTGCCGTACGGGTACGCGCTGCACCAACCTGTGGGCGCTGGGCGAAGCGCCGACCGGTTCTGCCGCGGAAATCGTGCAGCAGGCCGCGGATGCCGGCTACGACCTGCGGCCGCTGGCCCCTGTCCTGCAGCAGCGCGGCGCCAAATAGGCTCCCGCTCACGCAATAAAAATCGACAAGCACGAAAACAGCCGCGGCAAGCGGATACGGAGGCATGGATGGCTGAGGAGGTTCTGGTTTCCCACGAAGCGCTGAAGACATTGGTGACAGACATGTTCGCCGCGGCCGGGATGACGCTGGATCATGCGAAAATGGTTGCCGATGTCCTGTGCTGGGCGGAATTTCGCGGCGTCGAATCGCATGGTTTCGAGCGTATTCCGCGCTATCTCGACCTGCTTGCCAACGGCCAGATGAACGCCAGGGCAGACATCAAGGTGCGGGATGTGGCCGGTGCGGCGTTCGCCATCGAGGCCGGCAAGGCGTCCGGCCTCGTCGCCATGACCATCGCCGCCGATGAGGCGGAACAGCGCGCCCGCGAATTCGGCGTCGCCATGGGCCTCGTCAACCGCACGACCCATACGGGCGCTATCGGATATTTCGCCGACCGTGCGGCACGGCGCGGGTTTGCCGCCATCGTCATGGCCGCCGGCATGCCGCTGATGGCCTATCCGGGGACGAAGGTGCCGAGCATTTCCACTTCGCCGCTTGCGATCGGGGTGCCGGGCGGCCCGTCCGGCGCCATGGTGCTGGACATGTCGACCGCGATTGCCTCCAACGGGCGGCTCAAGAAGGCGATAGCGGACAAGCAACCGATCCCGGAAGGCTGGGCGCTGGACGAGGACGGCAATCCGGTCACCGACCCGGCGAAGGCGAGTGTTTCCATGCCGGTGGGCGGGGCCAAGGGGGCGGGGCTTTCGATGATGATCGAAATCCTGTCCAGCGTGCTGGGCGCTTCCCCGATCACTTCGGTGCAGGCGCCGGTCGGGGCCAAGCGCACCCATACAGCCAACGGGCTGATCATCATGATCGACATTTCCCGCTTCCGCGATGTGACGGACTTTACCTGCGACGTGGTCGATCTGGTGTCCGTTCTGAAATCGCTGCCGCGGTTTGCCGATGCCGAGCCGGTTCGCATGCCGGGCGAGCGCGGCGCCGCCGACTACGCCACGCGGATGGAAAAGGGCACGCCGCTGAATGCCCGCCTGCGCGGGGCGCTGGCGGCGCGGGCCGAAAAACTGGGTGTGAAGGTTCCCGCGGGGTTCTGAAGCGCTGATCCCCGTTACGCCGGGCGCATTCCCCTTCTTCCGAAAACCCTGTAGTCTGTTTCCCGTCAGAACCAATTTGGTCAGAGGGGAAATCCATGGAGACTATCACCGCCGCGCGGCTGGCTGCCGCTGCGCTTCTTTCGCTTGTACCGCTTTCGGCCTCCGCCGATCCGGTCGCAGATTTCTACAAGGGCAAGACGATCACCCTGCTGGTCGGCTCCAGCGCCGGGGGCAGCTATGCGCTTTACGGCCGGGCGCTGGCCGAGCATATGCCCAGGCACATTCCCGGCAAGCCGACGATGATCGCGAAGTTCACCGGCGGGCAGGGCGGCGGGCTCGATGTCGCCAATTCCATGTCGAACACCGTGCGGCCCGACGGCCTGACCATCGGCATGACGCAGCAGACCATCGTGCTGCACCAGGTGCTGATGCCGAAATACGCCAAATACGATGCGCGCAAATGGTACTGGCTCGGCAATGTTTCGCCGATCCGCAACATGATGATGGTGTCGGACAAGTCGAAGGCGCAGACCATCGAGGACACGAAAAAGTTCGAGGTGATCGTCGGCGCCACCGGACCCAGTTCGCCGACGGCGATCCTGCCGAAGACATTGAACAAGCACTTCGGCTCGAAGTTCAAGATCGTCTACGGTTACAAGGGCATCGGCGGGCTCAAGCTGGCGCTGCGGCGCGGTGAGATCGAGGGCTACGGCGGTTCCTGGGTGGCCGTGGTCACGCAGCTGGGGCCGGAACTGAAGGCCGGCAAGGTCAAGGCGCTGGCCTTCGCCTCGCGGACGCGGGAGCCGACCAACCCCAAGGTGCCGACCCTTGTTGAGGTAATGCCGGACGACAAGTCGAAGAAGGTGGCCAATTTCCTCGCCGCCGAATCCGACTATGGCCGCAGCCTGTTCCTGTCCCCCGGCGTGCCGGCAGCGCGGGCAGCTGCGCTGCGCAAGGCCTTCGAGGACACGATGAAGGATCCGGCGTTCCTCGCCATGGCGAAGAAACTGCGCATACCGGTGGAGCCGACAACCGGCGATTCTCTCGCCGCCCTGACCGCCGAGCTGATCGCGACGCCGAAGGAAATCGTCGATCTGGCGAAATAGCCGTCATGCCGGCACAAGATGGCGGGTCCGGCAGTGTTGCCGGGCCCGTTTTTGCGGACAAAGCCGTTTCCGTCCGCCAAAAAAATGCTGTATGGAAACGGCGGCATTTTACGGGCCCGCGGAGCAACCGCAGGCATATCATCCGGGAGGACAGCATGCAGGAAGAAGTCACGTTTAAATCCGGCGACCTGAATATCAAGGGCACGGTCACCATTCCGGACGACTACAAGGCCGGCGAGAAGCGTCCCGCCTTTCTCATCCTGCACGGTTTCGGCTCCAACCGCACGGCGGGCAATGTGGTGCTGCAGTCGAAGTTCCTGTCCGATCTGGGCTACGTCACCCTCGGTTTCGACATGCGCGGCTGCGGCGAAAGCGATGGCAAGCGCGCCAACCTCATTTGTCTCGAACAGGTCGAGGATACCCGTGCCGCCATGACCTATATGCAGTCGCGGCCGGAGGTCGATGCAGACCGGCTCGGTCTGCTCGGTTCCAGTTTCGGCGCTGCTGTTGCCGTCTATACGGGCGGAGTGGATGCGCGCGCCAGGGCCGTCATTTCATCCGGCGGCTGGGGCGATGGCGAACGCAAGTTCCGCGGCCAGCATCCCGGCGAGGAAAACTGGAAGAAGTTCACAGACATGCTGGCGCGGGGCAAGAAGCACCGCGAGGAAACCGGCGAATCGCTGATGGTCGACCGCTACGACATCGTGCCGATTCCGCAGCATCTGCGGCACAATCTGGCGCAGAAGTCGATCGAGCAGTTCACCGCCGAGACGGCGCAGAGCATGTACGATTTCCGCGCTGATGACGTGGTTGGCAATATCGCGCCGAACGCGCTGCTGCTGCTGCATTCGTCCATCGATTCGGTAACGCCGACCGAGCAGTCCGTCGAAATGTTCAAGCGCGCCGGCAAGCCGACGGACCTGCACCTGTTCGCCGAAACCGATCACTTCATGTTCGCCGAGGACAACACCCGCGTGCGCACGGTGGTGAAGGACTGGCTCGACATGTATTTTCCGGCGAAGGCGAAGACGCCGGCCTGAGGCTTTCAGGCTGGTATTCTTTTTCAACATGCCTCTGATGGAAACTGCAACAGCCCGGCGCTAGGGCCGGGCTGATCTTTCGATGCCGCCTGTTCATTTTGACAGTCGTATCGGACCCGAGACGCTGGCAACGACCGTCTTGGCGATCTGGTCGTATACAGCTATCAGCTCGTTGCCGTTGGATGCCCGGATGGCCTTTGACGGGGTGGAGGCGCAGCCCTGGAACAGGTTCATTGCGTCGGCATTGTTGCTGTCGACCAGGAAGCCCACCGTATAGATGACGATGCCGGCCGCCTTCATGTTGGCGCATAGTTGCGCCGCCTGGAAATTCATGTTGCCGACGCTACCCTGATAATAGACGTTGAAATCGAAGTCGGACATGAGGATGGCGACCTTCACTGTCTTGTTGTCGGCCGGGTTTGGCGTAGCCGTGCCGGTCCAGACACTGCTCCAGTTTGGGGACAGGAGATACCAGGACCAGCCGATACCGATATGACTGGCGGTTGCGCCGTCGCTGGTGAAACTGTTGATCGCGGTCTTGAGTGCAGATTTGTCAGATGACAGAGGTAATATCGGGCTGTCGGGGCGGTTGTTGGAGGCATCGCGTTCGTAGTTGGCGATGAAGGACGTCGGAGACATCGCCGATCCATGCATGGCATAGTAGCTCGGGAAGCTGGCGGTGCTGGGCGCATCGTCGGTCAGCGAGGATGCTCCGTCACGCCCCAAAACGCTGGACCAGGTGTATGTCGTGCACCGCCGCCGCGAGCAACTCGATGTGGTGGGGGCTGCCGAACCGTTGACGGTCTGGAAGTAGGCGCCAACATTGACGCCCGATGCGAAGGGCGCAAGCGCTACACGGGAGGTGAACTTGCTCTGGTCTGCCTGCACAACCGTGTCGACGAGATTCTTTGCCGCGGTCTGCAGGGCCTGCAACTTGGTCAGTCCGTAAGTGCCTGAGTTCTGGTCCATCAATATGGTGGTATCGAGCATCATCGACACCTCGAGATTCTTCCCGAGGCCGCCATCCGACTTGATACTGGCTGTTGCCTTGTTCTTCAGAGTAAAGCTCTGGTTCGACGGAGACATGAGGCCGATCAGCGGCGTGCTGACATTCGCCGTGGCCACGAGGTCGACCGCGCGGTTCACGGTATCGACTTTCGAGTTGGTGGCGTCGAGGGTCGCGCCGGTGTTTACCGCGGTTGCTGCGAATACGTTCTGCGCCACCGCCATAGCCTTGGTCGTGTCGGACGTTGCCTTGTATTCGATTGCGGCTGCCAGCGCCGCCGCGTCCAGGGCGCCCTGCAGGTTGGTGCGGGCCAGATATACCCGCCCCATGTCTACCGACATACCCAGCCCCGCTGTAACGGGCACAAGGCCTACGGCGAACACAACCGCCGTCGCGCCGCGCCTGTCGGGAATGAAGCCTGCAAACTGTCTGCCGAAGCTGGCTAAACAGCTTGTTGCGATAGTCGTGAGTGAAGCACTGGTATTGCGCATGTCTATGCGGCCCCCTTGGTTGCGATCGAACGGATTGTGAAAATACTTCCGGTATTTTTCACATCATGGTTCTTGCGAACTGGAGGCTACATAGTGGAAGGTAATGCCGTTAG
>JAPOIA010000300.1 GCA_029979185.1 Alphaproteobacteria bacterium
CATTGTACTGTTGCCCGCATCCTGTCCGGAAAATTCATGCATATACGTGGACTTAAGTCATCCACGACCTCATGCGGAAGCATCTCCAGCTGCACCGCTCCGACCGGCCCCATCATGCCCCTCATTACCGCGAAACAAAAGACATGCATCACCATAGGAATAAAATCTATATTCCTGCACAATTGCGTGGAAATAGGCCGTTTTCATCGCCTTCAGTCCGGAAAAGGCGCTGACCAGCATGAACAGCGTCGAGCGCGGCAGATGAAAATTCGTCAGCAGGATATCGACAGCCCGGAACCGGTACCCTGGTGTAATGAAAATCGAAGTATCGCGTGAAACCGGCTCAATCGATCCGTCTTCCCGGGCCGCCGTTTCGAGAATGCGCAGGCTGGTCGTTCCGGCCGCCACGATCCTTCCGCCGGCCTTGCGCGCCGCATTCAACCGCGCTGCCGACTCTTCGGTAATCACCCCGTATTCCGCATGCATCCGGTGCTCGCTGGTATCGTCGGCCTTGACAGGCAGGAATGTCCCTGCCCCCACATGCAGCGTCACACGCACGATTTCGATGCCGCGCGACTGCAGAGCCTCCAGCAAAGCCGGCGTGAAATGCAGACTTGCTGTCGGCGCAGCAACGGCCCCGGGCTCCCGGGCGAACAACGTCTGGTAATCGCCACTGTCGCGCTCGTCGGCAGTACGGCGTCCGGCAATATAGGGAGGCAGCGGCATCTCGCCGTGCCGCTCTATGGCCTCGTCAAGGGCAGCGCCCGTCAGGGAAAACTCCAGCAGAACCTCGCCCACATCGCCGCATTCGGCTACCCGGGCATCCAGATGCCCCAGCTCGCAGGCGTAGCTTTCTGAAGCATCGCCGAAGCGCAGAACATCGCCCTGCTTCAATCTTTTCGCCGGCCTGGCAAAGGCAAGCCAGCTGGACGCCGTTTCTCTTTTGTGCAGCGTAACCTCGATACGCGCCACGTTGCCGTCCCTGTCGCGCAGACCGCGCAGGCGCGCCGGAATGACTTTCGTATCGTTGACCACAAGTACATCGCCGGCAGCCAGCAGGTCCGGCAGATCGCGTACGCCCATATCCCGCAACGGCTGATCGCTATTGCGCCCATCTGGGTCGATGACAAGCATTCGCGCGCTGTCGCGCGGCTCTGCCGGGCGCAGGGCAATCCGCTCGGGCGGAAGTTCGAAATCGAACAGGTCTACTCGCATCGCTTCATCTGCACCCGCCTGCCCGAACAAAAAAGCCGGACGGCCCGCTCAGGGGCCATCCGCGCCATTTGCGATCACAGACTGCGTCCAGCCCTTTATCAGCTGAGACGGGCCGTGATAATCTTGTCGGGATCGCGAACGGGCTCGCCGCGCTTGATCTTGTCGACGTTTTCCATGCCGGACGTCACCTGCCCCCAGACCGTGTACTGGCGATCGAGGAAGGTCGCATCGTCGAAGCAGATGAAGAACTGCGAATTGGCCGAATCCGGATTCTGGGCGCGGGCCATCGAGCAGACGCCGCGCACATGCGGTTCGGCGTTGAACTCCGCCTTCAGGTCGGGATATTTCGAACCGCCGGTGCCGGTGCCGTGCGGGCAGCCGGTCTGCGCCATGAACCCTTCGATCACGCGATGGAACACGATGCCATCGTAGAAGTTCTCGCCGACGAGCTTCTTGATATGGGCAACATGGTTCGGCGCCAGATCGGGGCGCATCTTGATGACAACCGGCCCCTGGGTGGTTTCCAGCGTCAGCGTATTTCCTTCGTCAGACATGACGTCTCCTGTTGTTTTGGTTTTGGATTAGGTTCCGGCAAGAAATCCGGCAAGAAACCCGTAAAAAAATCCGGGAAGCGCAAGCGCGCTATCCTATTTCGCGCCGCGCGGCATGTACATCCGCACGATCTTGTCCGGATTGGTCACCGTGCCGCTACCCGGCGCACCAGTCTTGACCTTGTCGATATGTTCCATTCCGGCGGTCACCTGCCCCCAGACCGTGTATTGGCCGGTCAACCCGGCGCAACCGGAATTGTCGAAACAGATGAAGAACTGCGAATTGGCGGAATTGGGATTCTGCGAGCGGGCCATGCCGACCGTGCCGCGCTTGTAGCGATAATTTGTGAACTCGGCTGGCAGATTCGGCAGTTTGGAGCCACCCATGCCTGTTCCGGTGGGATCGCCCGTCTGCGCCATGAAGCCCGGGATAACCCGGTGGAAGACAATGCCATTATAGAAACCCTGCTTCGTCAGGGTCTTGATCTGCGCCACATGCTTGGGGGCCAGATTGGGCAGAAGCTGGATCGTGACCCGTCCGCTTTTGGTTTCCAGGTAAATGGTGTTGTTCGGATCGCTTTGCTGAGCATGCGCCGGCGCCATTGCAATACCAGCAGCGACCACCGCGGCCGCAAGGACAGGGAAAACCGTCTTGAAACGCTTCATGGATTTTTCCTCTTTCAGATAAGCCGATAGCGGCTGCAAGCGGGAATCGATCTCCAGGTTCGGAGGCTCATAGACCACGTCCGGAGCCTGTTGGCCAGTACCCGGAGCAGATGCCCGGATGGCATTCAGGACCTCCGCTCCCGGGCCTTGCCGGCAAGCGCTTCGGCAACCCGAGGCTGCACGAAGGATGAGACATCCCCGCCCATGAGAGCGATTTGCCGCACCAATGTCGCGGTAATGTGGCGGACATCCGGCGAAGCAGGCATGAAAATGGTCTGTACCTCGCGCGCCATGGCCCCGTTCATGCCGGCCATCTGCATCTCGTAGTCGAGGTCCGTACCGTCCCGCAGGCCCCGCAGGAGGACGATGGCGCCGTGTTCACGCGCCGCATCGACTGCCAATCCGTCGAAAGTAACAACTTCGATCAGGCAGCCGGTCCCGGCCGCCATCTCTGCAGTAGTCGCCTCGATCAGCGCTGTCTTTTCCGCGACGGAAAACAGCGGCGACTTGCCCGGATGGGTCCCAATAGCGACGAGGATCGTATCGAACATCGGCGCGGCACAGCGCAGGACATCGAGATGACCGTTGGTGATTGGATCGAACGATCCGGTATAGAGCGCTACGCGCGCAGGTTTGCTATTCATGCTCCGGACTTTACCGATCGGATTGTTACAATCCTAGAAAAAAGTCAGCCCTGTCAGGCGGCCCACGGCTACGTCAAATAGTGCGGAACTACCAATTGGATGGAAGGGAGTGAAAATGAGACATTTTCAAGCGATTTTGCGCGCTCTGGGCTCTTATCTTTTGCTCGCCGTTCAACCCGGTGTTTCGAGCGCACAA
>JAPOIA010000301.1 GCA_029979185.1 Alphaproteobacteria bacterium
CCCTCTCCTCCACACTCTCCAACCAGTGCCCAAGAGAAAGAGCAAGATCTGGAGGCAGCTCTGAATGATGAGGCCAAGGTGGTGGATGGGCTGCAGCAACAGCTGCAAAAACAGCTGAACCAGCTCAACAGGAGGGCGACAGTTCCGATCGCAAAGGGCAGGGCCCGGATGACGCCGAACGGCATGGCCGGCAGCTATGCCCCCTTGAACGGATTGCGCAGTCCGGCCCGCTCCATGCGCGGCAGC
Organism: Alphaproteobacteria bacterium; assembly: GCA_029979185.1. Classification (GTDB taxonomy): domain Bacteria; phylum Pseudomonadota; class Alphaproteobacteria; order Rhizobiales; family Beijerinckiaceae; genus Terripilifer. The sequence continues at coordinate 247 of JAPOIA010000301.1, forward strand.
ACTTCCTCGATGAAATAGGGCAACTCGTTCTTGTAGTTGAGCATCACGACCGCTGTGCCGTCGAGGCCGAGCGCATGCATGCGCTGCATTTCCTCAACCACGTCGTCCGGCGTTCCCAGGCACAAATGCATGCCGGGGAAGTGGCCGGCATATTTCTGCGAACCGTTGCGCGGATTGCGCATGTTCTCGACGATGTTGCGGTCGACCTCGATGTCCGCTTTGGCGGTTGCGCTTGCCAGCGTCTCGATCTTCCTGCTCTGGAAATAAGCCAGCGCTTCCGGATCGGCATGCTCTTCTGCCATGTAGTAGTAGAAGTCCTCGGCTTCCTTGCGGGTCGGGCGAACCACAAAGGCGGTTTCAACGAAGATCGCCGGCTTGCGGTTGTATTTGGCCGCCAGCCCCTGAAGGCGTGAAACTGTTTCGCGCGTCGCATCGTAGTTGTGTACGGCAGTGAACAGAACATCGGCGCGGCGCGCGGCGAAATCCTGTCCGGTCGAGGAGGAAGCCGCCGAGATGATTGGTGGGCGCGGTTTCTGCACCGGCAGCGGGTCGGTAGTAAGGTGCTTGAGGTGATAGAATTCGCCGTCCCAGTCGAAGTCCGGCCCACCTTCCATCAGCTTGTTGAAAATCTCCACCCATTCATCGCCCTGCTCATACCTGCGGTCGCCGTCAAGATGCACGCCGTGCATGGCGAACTCCTGCGCATTCCAGCCGCAGACAAGGTTGATGGCGGCGCGGCCCTTGCTGACATGATCGACGGTGATGATGGATTTGGCCGCATAGACCGGCTGGATCAGCGGCACATGGGCGGTGACGACGATGTTGATGTTCTTGGTCAGGGCAGCCAGCGCCGCGGCCTGCGTGAAGGTCTCGAACGACCGCCGCCAGACGTAGGATTCGCCCAGCGCCCGCCAGCGCGCGATCGGCAGGGTGAACTCGATACCGGCCCTGTCGGACAATTGGACGACCTCGACGATCTCGTCCCATTCTGCCGGCCAGCGCTCCGGGGCATTGGAGAACGTACAGCTGGCGCTGCAATTGACCCCGAACAGGCCGAGTTTGAACTTGTTGTCGCCGAAAATGCCGGCCATGGCGGTTTCCCCCAGGTCTTGAATATTATCGCGCCGCGTTTGCCTGCCTTTTAGCACACTAAACCGCGTTACGTCTGCCAGTCGGCAGAATGCGCAGGCGACATTCTTCATCGCTCGAGGCTTCGCCCGTCAATGCTTCGGATGGCCGCACCGCAGCTGGCTGCCGGCTGGAGCGCTTAAAGCCCTTCCGATATCCAGGCTTTGGCCTGCGCCGCCTCGGCTGGAGTATAGGTCCGTATTTCACCCGGCATCAGGAAGGACAGCGTCCGGGCCACGCCCGGCAGCCAGGTCATGCTGCTGACGAGGGCAATTCTTTCCCAGCGCGTGAAATGACTGACGCCCAGCTTGAAATCGTCCCACATCGCCCCAGCGTCTGCCGTCACTTCGCTCTCTGCCTCGCAATAGATGCGCAGCTTTTCGTGACGCGCAAGACCCGCCTCGACCGCAGGGATGATCACCTGTTCGTAATCGTCCGTATGTACAGTCCCAGCAATTCGGCAGGCGACTACGCCGTCCGTGAAGTTTGGCAGAATCTCGATCACGGCTTGCTCCTTTCCGTTGGTTTGTCCGGCGGGCATTACAGGTGACACTATGGCCGCCTTCTACAGTGGAGCGCCATTTTGCTGTGCAAACCATGAGCCAGGACAATTCACTTCGCGCGGTCGAGCCCGGCACTGCGCGGCAGAGGCTTGCCGATTCCCAGCGGTTTGGCGTCGATCAAAACGAAGGCCATGCGGCAAGGCTTGTCCGACGAATTGCGCCAGGCGTGATAGGTGCCGCGCTGGATCATGACATCGCCCTTTCGGATCGTAACCCACTCGCCGTCATCGAGTTCCATGTCGATTTCGCCCTCCAGCACGATGATATAGTCCACCGTCTCCGTACGGTGCATGCGCGGCGTGTTGCCGGGCGGATATTCGGCAATCATGAACCGCGTGCCGTTGACCGGCGGATAGGTGCCGAGCTGGCGCGCGCCCATGTCTTCCACGCCCTCGCCGATGGACATGTCGAGTGGCATCTCGTCCGAACACCACATCAGCGTCGAATATTGTCCCGCCGCCGAACCGGGCCGCTCGTTCGTGGCGATGCCGTCGATCAGTACCTTCGCCTTGCCGTTGGCGTCATGGCCGGTAACGACCCGGCGAATGTTCATCTTGGTTTCGGTCATTGTTTCCTCCAGTTGTCTCGTATGCCGGATTATCTGCATGCCGGAGCAATCTTGCGCAAGCGCGTTCGCCGTTGCACGATGCAAGAAGTAACTTCGGGAGGATTTTCATGCTCACACAGGCGCAGAACGATCTGCTGACGCTCACCGGCCCTGGCACACCCGGCGGCAGGCTGCTGCGCCGCTACTGGCAGCCGGTGGCGCTGTCCTCCGACATCCCTGCGGACGGGCCGCCGGTTCCGGTCGGCATCATGGGCGAGGATCTGGTGCTTTTCCGCGACGATGCCGGCAAGCCTGGCCTGCTCGAATTGCGTTGTCCCCATCGCAAGGCGGATTTGAGTTACGGCCGCGTCGAAAACGGTGGCCTGCGCTGCGTCTATCACGGCTGGCTTTTTGACGTGAACGGCAAATGTCTTGAACAGCCCGGCGAACCGAAGGACTCCACTTATAAAGATCGTATCCGGCACAAGGCCTATCCCTGCATCGAGGTGCCCGGCCTGATCCTCGCCTATATGGGCGAGGGCGAGCCGCCTGCATTGCCGCCGTTCCCGTTCTTCCATGCGCCGGCCGATCACGTCTGGACCAATCGGGCCCTGCATCGCTGCAATTACCTGCAGGGCAACGAGGGCAACATCGACCCGCAGCATCTGTCGTTTCTGCATCGCGTCGACATGGGCGCACAGGTGACCTACGGTTCTTATCTCGCCAACGATGTCGCGCCTGCAATCGCTATCGAGGAAACGCCCTGGGGTTT
>JAPOIA010000302.1 GCA_029979185.1 Alphaproteobacteria bacterium
CGATACGAGTTCGTCGATGTTCGCCTCAAGCGTCTGAAAATCCATGGTGCCTGCGTTCCTGCCCCGTATCCTGCAATTTTGCTTATTCGTCGCGTTAGTCTAGCATGAATACAGTCAGACAGCTCAAGCTGTGGCATCGTGAATGCCGGGATAAAATCAGGGAGGCACCATGACGGCGAACAAGCGCCAGATAAAACTTGGCATGTTCCTGCGGCCCGCTGCACATCATATCGCCGGTTGGAGACATCCCGAGGCATGGGCCGATGGCGGCCTGAACTTCCAGCGCTACGCTGAACTGGCGCAGATCGCCGAGCGCGGCCTGTTCGACATGATGTTCTCCGCCGATGCCCTGACGGCAGACCGTTATGATCCCGACTCCCTGTCCCGCACCTCCTATGTCGCCTGGATCGACCCGATGTCGCTGCTGACGGCGCTGGCGCCTCTGACAAAACACATCGGCCTCGTCTGCACCGCCACGACCACCTATGACGAACCTTTCCATATCGCCCGGAAATTTGCCTCGCTGGACCTGATCAGCCGAGGACGTGGAGGCTGGAATCTGGTCACGTCCGCCAATGCGAACGAAGCGCAGAACTTCGGCCGCGACGAACATCTGTCGAAGTCCGAGCGCTATCGCCGGGCGCGCGAATTCGTCGATGTCGTGCGCGGCCTGTGGGACAGCTGGGACGACGATGCCTTCGTGTTCGACAAGCAGGAGGGACGCTTCTTTCGCCCCGGCAGCGTGCACGTACTCAACCACGTAGGCGAGTTTTTCCGTGTGCGGGGACCGCTGAATGTTTCCCGTTCGCCGCAGGGGCAGCCCGTTGTCGTGCAGGCCGGCGCGTCCGACGATGGCCGGCAGCTCGCCGCGGAGACGGCGGAAGTCGTATTCACTGCGCATCAGAAGATCGAAACCGCGCGCGAATTCTACAGCGATGTAAAGAACCGCATGGCGGCCTGCGGACGCGATCGCGATCATTGCAAGATCATGCCGGGGCTGGGCGTTGTCGTGGCGCCGACGCGTCAGGAAGCGCTCGACAAGCACGAGCAGTTGCAGGACCTCATCCACCCCGATGTCGGCATTTCCATGCTGTCGAAATATATCGCCTGGGATCTGCGCGGCATGGATGTCGATGGTCCTGTGCCAGTGGTGCCGCAGGACCGCGGCGCACCGACGCGTTCGGCCTTGCTGAGCGATACGGCGCGAGCCGAGGGCCTCACCATCCGGCAACTTTACCGGCGGATCGCTGGCACGCGCGGTCATTTTCAGGTCATCGGCTCGCCCGCCGATGTGGCCGACATGATGGAAGAGTGGATCACCACAGGCGCTGGAGATGGTTTTAACATCATCCCGCCGTTCTTTCCCACGTCGCTGAACGACTTCGTCGACCTTGTTGTTCCGGAGTTGCAGCGTCGCGGTCTGTTCCGTACAGCCTATGAAGGCAGGACGCTGCGCGAAAATCTCGGTCTGCCACGCCCGGCCAGCCGCTATGCGGCAGGCGTGCGCGAAGATGCTGCAGCGGAATAAAGTGAATGTTGCAATTGTTCGTCGGCGGACTTTGAAATCTGGCCCGGTACAGGGCGAAAATGGGAGGAGACTTATGAAAAAGGCAATTCTGGCCGGCGTCGCGCTGGGCATCTGTGCGGCATCGCCTGCGGCAGCCGATTCTGTGAAGGACTTCTATTCCGGTCCCGGCAAGAAGATGCAGTTCGTCATTCGGTCGACGCCCGGCGGCGGTTACGACCTTCTGACGCGGCTGCTGGCGCGTCACATGGGCCGCTTCATTCCGGGCAATCCCGTCCTGACGCCGGTCAACATGCCGGGCGGCGGCGGTATCGTTGCCGCCAACTATCTTTATAATATAGCGCCGAAAGACGGCACGGTCATCGAAATCATCAGCCAGGGGCTTGCCGTCGATCAGGCGCTTGGCCTGTCGCCGCAGTTACGCGCCGATCTGCGCAAGTTCAACTGGATAGTGAATGTCGTTTATTCCAACCAGACGCTGGTTACCTGGGGCAAATCAAAGACAAGATCGCTGGCGGACGCAAAAAGCCGCGTCACCACGATAGGCTCGACCGGAGCGGGATCCGTTTCCGTGCAGCTGCCGGCGCTGCTGAACAATACCATCGGGACAAAGTTCAAGATCATTTTCGGGTATCGCGGCGGTCACGCAATCAACATCGCGATGGAGCGCGGCGAAGTCGAGGGCCGAGGCGCCAATCCCTATACGGACTGGATGGCCTCGCAGCCGACCTGGATTCCCAACAAGACCGTAATTCCGATCGTACAGATAGGCCTGACGAAGGAGCCGGGTCTGCCGGATACTCCGCTGCTGCTTGATCAGAAAGTGGCGCCGGAGGATAAGCCGGTAATCGAGTTCATGTCCAAGGCGGCGGCAGTCGGACGGCCGCTGGCGACCGCGCCGGGGGTGCCGAAAGAGCGCGTCAAGGCGCTGGAAAAGGCCTTTTTCGACATGACCAAGGATCCGAAATTTCAGGAAGACGCCCGGCGCTCCCATTCCACTGTGAGGCCGATGACCGGCGCCGAGATAACGGCGCTTGTCACCGGCATCATAGAAACGCCGCAGGCCGTCAAGGACCGCGTCAAGGCGGTGCTGCGCCCCAAGAGCGAGGATGCTTCGCGGGTTGCTGGCGGCAAGAAGAAAAAGAAGTAGCTGCGATTATCGTGGCGGCAGCGGCTCGCGCAAACGCACCGGGTCGCTGCCGTCCCATCCCACGGAAGCCTGCTGGAAGCGGGTGAAGTTCGCTTCCGAATGCGGTGTCATCTGGATGACTTCGATCATCGCCGGCAGCACCGACAGGGTGTCGAAATATCCGACCCTCGCGCCGCCGGTGACTTCCGCTTCATAGACCAGATCGAAGCCCTGGCCGGCGTATTCTTTGCATCCGGCAGCGTAATCTTCGACGACATAGCCGAAATGATGCAGGCCATAGCCGCGCTGCTTCACCACGTCCATATAGACGGATGGCGCGTCGTTGAGTTGCTGGATCAGTTCGTAGTTCATCGACCCGCAAAAACCCATGGCGATAGCAAGTTCGACATCCGTTGGTTCGCCGCGGTATGTCTGCACGGAAAACCGGCCGCGTTCGCGCAGGAACCACGGCCCGACACCCATTAGCCGCGTGAAACGCTCCATTTCCTTATGGATATCCTCAACGATGAAGGCGGTTTGCATCACGCCATCATAGGGCTGGCCAAAATTCAGGACAGGCATATGTTCCTCCCGGTTGCT
>JAPOIA010000303.1 GCA_029979185.1 Alphaproteobacteria bacterium
CGCTCGAACGAGGCGAGGTGGATGTGGCATCGACCTCCCTGGACTCGCTGCATGCTCGGCACTGGAAGAAGGTGCAGGCCGGTCAGATTGTGCCGCTGGTCGTGCTGTCGAACAGCCGGCTGAGCGAGTTTCCCAACACGCCGACGGTACTTGAATTCGGCAAGAGCGAAACGGAAAAGGCGTTTCTGAAGGTCTTTACGGTTGCCACGGAAATGGGCCGCTCGCTTGCCTTCCCACCTGACGTGCCTGCCGATCGCGTGGCCGCCGCGCGTGCCGCATATGAAAGAATGTTGCAGGATCCGGCGTTTCAGGCCGATGCGAAGAAAGTGAAAATGGATGTCGTGAAGGCAACTGGTCCGTAGCTTGATACCTTTATAGCCGACGCCATGAATATCTCGCCGGAGCAAAGGGCGCAGGCCACGAAGTTCTATGACAGCCTTAGGGAGGGACTCGTGAAGCTGAAAAAGCCGGACAAGAAGTAGGTGGGATATTGCGTCAGTCCGGCTATTCGGCTGCTTAGAGCGCGTTGTTGTAGGACTTCGCCGAGAAAAGCGTCAGGAAGCAAATCCGCAGGTCGAGCAGCATGGACCACTGAACTATATATTGCAGGTCATGCTCGACCCGGCCGCGCATCTTTTCGCATGTATCGGTTTCTCCGCGGAAGCCGTTTACCTGCGCCCAGCCGGTAATGCCCGGTTTGACGTTGTGCCTGCGCGCATAGTTGGCGATCTGCCGTTCGTACATCTGGTCGTGAGCCAGCGCGTGTGGTCGCGGGCCGACAAGTGACATGTCGCCGAGCAATACATTCAGCAATTGCGGCAGCTCGTCGATGTTGGTGCGGCGGATGAAACGGCCGACGCGCGTTACGCGGCTGTCGTCTTTGGATACCTGACGGACGATGCGGCCGTCCTCCATGGTTGTCATGGAGCGAAACTTGTAGATGCGGAACGGTTCCTGATTGAAGCCGTATCGCCGTTGCAGGAAAAAGACCGGCCCGCGGGAATCCAGTTTGATCGCTATGGCGACCAGCGCCAGCAGGGGTGAAAGCAGCGCCAGCGCCAGCCCTGATACCACGATGTCGAAGATCCGCTTTTGAAATTGCTCGAAGAGGGTCAGGGGCTTGCGAACGACATTGAGGCTCTTGATCGTGCCGACGCGACCCATCTGAATATCGACGAAACCGTCGAACATCCGTTCGGGGATGACGTGAATGGACGCGGGCACGGTCTGAAAGGATCTGATGCAGGCGTCTATGGCGTCGCTCTGCGCCAGCGGCGCCAGAATGAACACGTCCTCAGGTCGCAGGACCCGCGCCGTGGCTGCGGCGAGCGCCAGATCGTCCTTGAGGGAAGCACTGTCGCGGATAATGGCCGAGGAGACGACTTCGAGCCCCTGGGTCCAGGGTTTGTGGCGGTCAATGAAATTGCGGATGTCGTCTTCGAAGCCGATCAGGAAGATCCGCCGGGCTGCGACATTGCCGGCCCGCGCCTGCGCCTGGACGATTCGGACCAGAACCAGCCGGAGAAACAGGATCAGCGTAAAGCCGCAGCAATAGAACAGGATCGAAGTGCCGCGCGATACTTCCGCCGATGTCTTCGTCAGGAAGGCCAGAAGGATTGCCGTAAGAACGGCTATATTCCATAGCAGGAAGGTCTGGCGGAGGTGACTGCCGATCGTCAGGTAGCAGTTGATCGTATATTCGCCGCGCAATGCGATAGGTAGCATGAACAGAAGGGCAATTACATAGCCGTGCCGCAGCAGATCGGCGGTCGGCGTGACCGTTCCGAACAGGCCCTGGTGATAAAGCCAGCCGGTCAGGAGCGAGCTGATCATGATGGCTGGAAAAATCACAGAAGATTGCCAGACCGGAGAACAGCATCCGCACCGCAGCAGTGTTGCTGCGAGTTTTCAATGCGCTACCGGACCGGGCTGGACGATGATGCCTGCTAGCGGCTTCGGTGGACTTTGCGGCAGTGTCCAGCTTTTGAACAAGTGACATGTGTATCAATCCGGTACGAACCCGAGCCAGATCAATCGCTCGATGATCCGGCAGGCGCTTTGCACGAAATGACAGCAAACTCCGTGCCGTACAGGCCAGTCCGACAAAATGCGCCGTTCCGGGGAAACGGCCTGCCGAGACCCTTGACCTGAGCGCGGGCTGGCCGCATCGTTCTACTGATTCCGGAGATGAAAAATGAGTCGTTTTCGATTGGATTCCGCGAAATTCGCGCTGGCGGGTGCTACATGCGCCGCAATGGTAGCGATTTGCGCCGTCGCAGCGGATGCCCGTCCGTTGACGCCGGCGGAACACCGGTACTCCTCTTATTCAGGTGCTGTGCCGCATTGCTCCGATCCGGCCGTCCTGAATCGGATCATGTCGCGCTTCGCCCAGCGCGAAAGTACATACTGGCACACCGGTCGTGAGATCGTCCGTTTTTACCGGGCCCGGCAGATCGGCTACCGCAGCAACGGGCGCGATCTTATTCCCAAGCGGTTCTGTACCATCCGTGCCCGTTTCAACGACGGGCGAAAGCGCCGGGTCAGTTACAATATCGGCGAGGATCTGGGTATGGCCGGTTTTGGCTGGGGCGTCGAATGGTGCGTCCACGGGCTCGACTATAATCTGGGATTTGCGCCCAATTGCAGCATGGCTCGGCCCTGACGATAGTTGCTGGCTGCAGGCCTGGCTGCCGGTCCCGCCTTCGGGCGGGGTCCATTCCACTTGACCGGAAAAACCTGTAAAAGACGGCAGAGATGTTTGTCGGCCTCCTCGCCGCGGCCATTTGTTGGTTCCATATAGGGTTTTGCCCATATAGTTTTTTTACACCCGGCAGGCGTGCGCACCGCAGGAGTAAGTGACTTGGCTTTATTTCGATTTCTTGCCCGTGGTTCGATTATCCGTACAGCTGTTGCCGCTGTCGGCCTTACAGTGCTCTCCGGGTTGACGCCCGCTGCCATTTCAACTGCCGGTGCACAGGGGTATCGCGGTCGCGACGATCACCTGCTCGACCGATACAACAATCGCAATAATCGGTATGACAATCGCCGGAACGACCGGCGCGACTATCGCAGCCGGGACCGTTTTCGCGACAGCGACCGGCAGCGCCTCGGCCGGCATGGTGACCGACCCGCGGATGGACGAGAGCGAAGCCTTCAGCGCCCGCTCCCTTGGACCCTTGTCGTTCAGCGACTTGATGAACGTATCCAGGGAAGACGCATCTGGGATATACTTGATGCTTC
>JAPOIA010000304.1 GCA_029979185.1 Alphaproteobacteria bacterium
GAAGCTGGCGAAACTCTACCCCGGAGCAGACACTTCGAGCGGAGACCGTTGCGGTTATGCAAGCGCCGGCCTGCGCTGGCTGGTCGGTTACAACCGTTGTCTGACCATCACTGTCTCCGCGCAGGGCATACACATGCGGCCGATGTTCATGTTCCGCATCGATCATGCGCCGATACTCATCCCATGGGACGCAGTGCTGAAAATAGAGGACAAGAGCCTGGCGCTGTTCAAGCGCCTCGATTTCACTGTCAGAACGGATAATCCGGACAAGCCGGCGACAGTTTCCTTCTACGGACACAGGCTGGTCAATACGCTGGTGCGCCATGCCATCCAGCAGATGCCGGCCCGGACCTCATAACGTCAGCACGATCTTGCCGATATGCTGGTTGCTGCGCATGTATTCCTGTGCGGCCAGCGCCTCGTCGAAAGCGAACGTCCGGTCGATCGGCGGGATGATGGATCGGTTTGCAAAATGCGGACCGAGATCGGCAAGCATCGCCCGCGTGATCTGCGCCTTTTCCTCAGGCGAGCGCGTCCGGAAGGTCACGCCGATCAGTTTCAGCCTCTTCAGCGCCAGCTTGTCGAGGTCGATCTCGTCCATTCTTCCGCCAAGGCGACCGACGCCGACAATCCGTCCCCTGATCGCAGCCGCATCCATATTGGCGGCCAGAACACCCTTGCCGATATTGTCAACGATCACGTCGACACCTTTGCCGCCGGTCGCCTCCCTGCATTTTGCCGCGATATCGTCTGCACCGGACTGGAGCGCCAGATCGAGGCCAAAGGGTCTGATCTTTTCAAGTTTCGGTGCGCTACGCGAGGTCCCCGCTATCAGGCTTGCGCCAAGCGCTTTCGCCACCTGAACCATCGCAATGCCGACACCCGCGGTGACGCCCTGGATCAATACAGTATCGCCGTTCCGGAATTCCCCATTTGTGACCATCGCATCGTGGGCGGTGGAAAAAAATGTCGGAATAGCCGCGGCTTGAACATAATCGAGATTACCCGGGACATGCATCGCTATCCGGCTGTCAGCGATGGTATATTCGGCATAGGCCTTTATCCCCATGGACATGACCCGGTCGCCGACGGAAAATCCAGTCACTTTCGATCCGACAGCGACAACTTCACCCGCGGTTTCCATGCCGGTAATATTACTTTCAGGCTTGTCCGGGTTTGTGACTGGCCGCGCCAGATCGGCCCGATTGAGGCCGATAGCCTTCACGGCAATTTTGATGTCGAAATCACCGGGCGTAGGCTCCGGCACCTCGCGCTGAACGATTGTCGGGCGATACTCATTCCTGATGTTGATAAAGGCTTTCATGGTTTTCACCTGCCGGGTTTCAGGCCTATCAGGCCTGCGATGAGATTGCTCTGCGTTTGCGAGGTGCCGGCTGCTATGGTGGCGCTACGGGCATCGCGATAAAATCGTTGCATGTCATAATCTGCAATGAGGCCATAGCCGCCATGATCTCCCTGCCCTGACCTGAAGGCGCTCATCTGAAAACGCTAACCTGGACGCGCCAACCTGGACACTCATGCCGCCTCCGGGCAGATCCGCAACACATCCAGCGTCTCCTTTTGCTCTTTTCGCGACCTGGCACGAACCAACCCGAACACAACAAGCCGAACGCACCAAGCCGAACTCCCAGGCCAGACGCTCAGACCAAGCGCTTGACCTCCTGCAGAAGATGCCCGACAAATTTGCCATGAGCTATCAATTTCACACTACGCCGTTATTGCATATCGGCAATGGCCAGAGCGCCAGCCTGGGGAAGCTAGCCGGCGCAAAGCTGGGGCCACGCGTCCTGCTGATCACCGACCCCGGCCTGATGCGCCTGAGGCTCGCAGAACCGGCGCTTGCTTCACTTCGTGCCAGTGGTTGCGATACCAGAGTGTTCGACAGCGTTGAAGCCGATCCGTCGTTGCAGACCTTGCTTGAGGCGGTCGCCATGGCGCGGGAGATACAGGCAACCGGGATTGTCGGCTTCGGCGGTGGCTCATCCATGGACGTAGCGAAGGTGACGGCCTTGCTTGCCGGATCGGGCGAGCAGCTCGACGAAGCCTGGGGCGTCAACATGGCGAAAGGCCCGCGACTTCCGCTGGTGCTTGTTCCCACCACTGCCGGAACCGGCTCGGAGGTCACTCCGGTTTCAATCATCACCGTCGAAGGTGATGAAAAGCGCGGCGTCTCTTCGCCGCTGATCCTGCCCGACCTGGCAGTCCTCGACGCCGGTCTTACCACCGGCCTGCCGCAACACGTCACAGCTGCCACCGGCATCGATGCCATGATCCACGCCATTGAAGCCTATACATCCAAGAGTGCCAACAACAACCCGTTGTCGCGGGCGCTGGCCGTCGAGGCGTTGCAACTGCTGGGCCGCAATATCGAGACAGCCTGTTTCGATGGTGGCAACATCGCGGCACGCGAAGCGATGCTGACGGGAGCGATGCTGGCCGGCATGGCTTTTGCCAATTCTCCGGTTGCTGCCGTACATGCCCTGGCCTATCCGGTTGGCGGCATGTTCCACATACCGCATGGCCTGTCCAATGCGCTGGTCTTGGGAGAGGTGATGCGTTTCAATGCTCCTGCCTGCTACACGCAATATGCGGAGCTTGCACCTTATGTCTTCGCCGATATCGACCGCTCGCAATCCGCGCAGTCGATTTGCGCAGACTTCATAGAACGCCTTGGCGCGCTGTCGGAAAAGCTCGGACTGCAATTGCAGCTTCGCAACCATGGCATCGGCGAGGACGCGCTGCCAGCAATGGCCGCCGCCGCAATGAAACAGACGCGGCTTCTGGTCAACAATCCGCGCGAGGTATCGGAAGCCGACGCACTCGCGATCTATCGCGCCGCCTGGTAGCAGAAGGGCTGGCAAGGGAGCAACAATGGCACGCGCCACTCCAAAACAGCGCAGCGACTACGTATGGTTCGATACGCTGCAGACCCGCTGGGCCGATAACGACATTTACGGACACATGAACAATGTCGTTCATTATGCGCTCTTTGATACGGCAATCGGTCATTTTCTCATGCGTAACGGGCTGCTCGGCTTGCATACTGGTGGCGACACCATAGGTGTCGTCGTCGAGACTGGCTGCAATTATTTCGCTGAGATGGCCTTTCCGGATTCCGTAGCCGCCGGTGTTCGCGTCGCGCATCTGGGCACAAGCTCGGTACGTTACGAGATCGGCCTGTTTCGCAACGATGAGGATAGTGCAAGCGCAC
>JAPOIA010000305.1 GCA_029979185.1 Alphaproteobacteria bacterium
GAGCTTGGGCTGGACGAATACTTCGCTCAGGTCCTGCCCGATCAGAAGGCGGCCCGGGTCAAGGAATTGCGTGCCCGGGGACTGAAGGTTGCTATGGTCGGTGACGGTGTCAACGACGCCCCGGCGTTGGTCGAGGCCGATCTTGGCATCGCCATCGGCGCGGGCACGGATGTGGCGGTAGAATCAGCCGATGTCGTACTCGTCCGCTCCGACCCGCGTGATGTCGAGGCCATTCTCGGCCTGTCGCGGGCCACCTACAACAAGATGGTGCAGAACCTGATCTGGGCCACAGGATACAATGCGTTTGCAATTCCGATGGCCGCGGGGATCACATTCGGCACAGGATTCCTGATGACGCCGGCCGTCGGGGCCGTGTTCATGTCGGCGTCCACCATAATCGTCGCCATCAACGCCCAGCTTTTGCGGCGCTATCGGGGCTGACGCTCCGGTCACATGCCATGCAGCCCGTGCAGGCTGCCGGTGAGCAGGACCGGCGCCAGCAGGGGCGCCGCAACGGCAAGGACCAGTGCACGGTCGCGCCATCTTTCCAGACGCCAGCAAAGAAAGCTGGTCAGCCCCACGACCAGCGCAACTTCGAACATCCCGAAGGCCTCGCCGTAGAACTGCGGATTCCAATAGCTGACCGGACTGCGGAAAACCCAGTCCGAGACAGGCCAGAGCTGGCGGCGGGTATCATCGTGATGTGTCAGAAAGTCCGCAAGGGCATGCAGAAGACCGGCGCCCGCGAAGGCGCGCAGGATCAGCTGTCTGCGCCAGAGTGCCAACCCGAGCAGACTTCCCCAGACGAAAAAGCTGTGGTCCACGGCGAAGACAGCCTGCCAGCTCTCCGAAAAGAACAGTGTGCTGAAGACCTCATGTTCCGGAATGCCCGAAACGCGGGTTGAGCAAAGGACCATTGCAAACATCGGAAGGTCCGGAGCGAGCCCACCTGCGAGCGCGGCCACCAGGGTTGCGACGCAGAGGGGTCGTGCGAAGATTGCAGCCCCGAGCAGCATGTGGGACGGCGTGTTCATCGGGTCAGCAAACTGGCGCTGCCTGGGCAGCCTCGTCTTCCACAATCTGGCGAAGGAGCGCGTAAGGGATTGCGCCATTCAGGACGGTCCGCCCGATTACAAGACCTGGCGTGCCGATGAAGCCAAAGATATCGGCGAGCGCTCGTGTTCGGTTCATCTCTTCCTGCACCTCTGCAGATGCCATGTCTTTGGCCAGCCGATCGACATCGAGGCCGATATCCGCCGCCACCCTGAGGACTGAGGCTTCTTCGGCGACCAGAGGTGTTCGCATGAACCGACGCCGAAGTTCTGGTTGTTTGCCTTGCTTCGCGGCAGCGACCGACGCCCGCGCTGCAAGCTCGGAAGCGGGTCCGAAGATCGGAAGTTCATGCTGAACCAGCCAGAAGGAAGCAGGATGATCGGCCATCAGCGTGTCGAGGTCTCGCTCCAGCGCCCGGCAGTAGGGACAGCGGAACTCGCTGAAATAGGCAATGGGAATGACCCCCTCAGAACCGCTGTTGCCAAAGAGGGCAAGGCAGGGGTCAGCACGTACCGCTTCGGCACGCGCGCGGCGCTGGTCTGCATCCTGAGGCGGCGCATCGAGTCCGACAAGGGCCAGCGGTGTTCCGGAGGTCTGGCCAACCCCGTCAAGTCGGCGAAACGGCGGCAGATCCGCAATGTCGGCATAGCGCGGCCCGCGGCCCGGGAGCCGGTCCCAGGGAAGGGCACGCAGACCATAGATCAGGGCAACGATCCCGCCGAAGACGAGAAGGTCGCGGCGCCTCACGTTCACATCACAGTCACCGGTGTTCCAACCGGCACCTGTTCGTAGAGCTGGATCACATGCTCGTTCAGCATCCGGATACAACCGTTCGAGACGGACTGACCGATTGACCACGGCTCGGTCGTGCCATGGATACGATAGTAGGTATCGCGCCCTTCCCGGTAAAGGTAGAGCGCGCGCGCCCCAAGGGGGTTGTTCGGCCCGCCGGGGACACCATCGGCGAACTGGGCATAACGGTCAGGATTGCGGCGGATCATGTCGTTCGTCGGACGCCAGGACGGCCATTCGGCTTTGCGCTCGATGATCGCGGACCCCCTGAAGGCAAGCCCGGCCTTGCCGACACCGACTCCGTAGCGGATCGCCCGCTCGGTATCGAAGACGTGGTACAGAAAGAAGCTTCGCGGGAACACGAGGATCTGTCCGGGCGCGTGCTGCTCGCGGACGCGCACCTCGCGGGGCTGGAATTCGTCGGCCAGCACAAACGGCTCTGCGGTATGGGCCCGAAGGATGGTGGGCGAGGACAGCGCTGCAAGTGCGGCCCCGCCAATGAGGAAGCGTCGGGAAATCATGCTGTCTCCTGAGAGGAACGAGAAGGATCGGGTTCGTTCAGAAGACGTATCGCGGCGGCGGCGTGTGGGGGGCCAAACTGCGGCTGGAGCCCATGACCGGCGTGATCTCGAAATGCGACGATCCGGCCACCGACATCAGAGTGACGGGCACTGGCTCACCGGGGAAAACAAGCTGACATGTTCCGTGTCCTGACCCATCACCGCAGAGAGCGTCCGGTATCAGGGGTTGAGCGTGAAGTGCGTCACCTTGCGCTCCATACGGCGATCGTTCTGAATGCGCCAGTCCGAAAAGGGTGGCGAGCAGGAGGAAACTGCACAGACAAGCCATGATCAACCGCATGGCTGGAGTATAGCCCCTCTCACCTAAGTGCCGACTGATCACATCAAGGTGAGGCGCCAAATTCCTTCCAGGATTGGCGAAAACGCAACGCATTCACCTGTTTGTGACCCGGTCGCGATGCAAAGCCGTTTGACCTTCCCACGTTGGAAGGAAGCAAACCTTGTGAAAAAGGAGCAGAACATGCGATTCACTCGACGGCTTTTTATTGCCGGAACACTTGCCGCACCTTTCGTGACCGGTCGCGCCGCCAGCGCGTCGGAAGACACGCAGGGCCCGGTCCGTAACAACATCTCGGCTTTTCGTACCCACGAGTGGCAGGATCACTTCGATACTCTTGGAGTTGGGATCATCATCTCCGACACGACGGCCAAAGTCCTCCAGGCTGTCGGACGAGCTGACCCGCCGGGGCTACACCGAGGTAGTCGAGAAGAAAGTTAATCCGAGCTGGGCGCCGACTCCGTCGATGCGGGAACGCAACCCCGAATGGCCGGCCTTCGTGCCTGGCGGCGACCCGACCA
>JAPOIA010000306.1 GCA_029979185.1 Alphaproteobacteria bacterium
CGCCATCATCATCGCTTTCGTCTATTCGACGGACCGGTTCATCTTCTCGCCGTTGCAGGCGCGGCTTGCGAGGCACCATGGCGCAGGATAATGCCCAGGCCCCGGCCTCATCCAAAGCATCAGTGTCATGGACCGGCCGGTTCGTCGGCGAAGGCTTCGTCGTTCTGGCGATCGTCGTCTGGTGGCTGCTGGCGCGCACCATGCCGGACTACATCATGCCCGGCCCCTGGCCGGTGGCGCAGAAACTGGCCACGCTGTTCACCGATCCCGCCTATCTGTTTCATGTGCTGACAAGTTCGGCGCGGCTCATATTTGCCGTACTGCTGAGCGTCATCATCGGCTCGGTGCTGGCCTTCCTGCCGCACTGGCTGCCGGTGACCGATGTCATCGTGCATGAGCGGATCAAACCGTTCCTGAATTCGTTTCCGTCCGTCGGCTGGGCCATCCTTGCCATCATCTGGTTCGGCCCGTCGCACTTCACGGTCATCTTCATCATGGTGATGATCCTGACGCCCTTCTGCCTGGTCAACGTGTCGGAGGGCCTGAAGGAAATCGACCGCGAACTGCTGGAAATGGCGCGCAGCTTCACCCGCCGCCCGGTCCGCGTTCTGACGAAAGTCACCCTGCCGCTGCTGGCGCCCTATTTCGTCTCGGCCCTGCGCATCGCCTACGGCGTCGGCTGGAAGATCGCATTGGTGGCAGAACTGTTCGGCACCGAAAGCGGACTGGGCTACCTTCTGCAACAGGCCCAGACCGTCGCGGACGCCACAACCGTCTTTGCAACCTGCCTCGCCATCGTGGTGATCTTTTTCGCCGGGGAAAAGGTGGTCATCGACCCGCTGTCGCGGCGCTACAGCGCGCTGCCGGCCGAGGGAAGGTGAACTTGAGCATCGTCCAAGCGAACCCGGCGGCCGTCAAGACACGCTGGTGACCACTAGACATTACGTATCAACATCGGAACAATGAACACCAGTCTGGCGGAGCCAGGACATACTGCAATCAGGGAGGCAACCTTGGCCAAGGCACACAATACATCTCTCGTCGGCCACATCGATTGCGACGGCGGCGGCCAGGTCTGGATCGACCGGAACATTCTCTATGTAGGCCACATGAAGGCGCCCAGCGGCACTTCCATCTACGACATTTCCGACCCGAAAAACCCGAAGCATCTGCATTCCATTGAGCTGCCGGACGGCTGGCACTCCCACAAGGTGCGGGTGAAAGACGGCATCATGATCGTCAACCACGAGGAAAACGGCCCCCGCGACGTCTTGCAGGCCGGCCAGAACTTCCAGGGCGGTCTGATGATCTACGACGTGGAAAATCCCGCCAAACCCAAGCCGATCACCAAGTGGATCGCGCCGGGTAAAGGCGTGCACCGCTATGATTTCGACGGCCGCTACGCCTATCTGTCCGCAACGGATGAAGGCTATGTCGGCAATATCGTACGCATTCTCGACCTGAAGGACCCGGCAAAACCCGAGGAAGCGGGCCGATGGTGGATCCCCGGCCAGTGGGCTGCTGGCGGTGAGGAATACCCATGGGCCTGGTTCACCCAGCCGCGCTGCCATCACCCGCTGCGCACCGGCGACAGGCTGCATGTAAGTTACTGGCATCACGGCCTGTTCATTCTCGACATCTCGGATATTTCGAAGCCGAAGATGGTCGGCCAGAGCCGCCGCAGCCCGGCCTTCCCCAACCCGACCCATACTTGCCTCGTCGTTCCCGGCAAGCACAAGGGCCGCGATATCATGGTGGTGGCGGACGAGGACGTTGCGGCCCTGCGTGAATCCGCTCCGGCCTTCGCCATGGTCTACGACATCACGGACGAGACCATCCCCACCCCGATTTCGACCATCAATGTCGAAGGGCTGGACAAGGACGGCGCCAAGCAGCCGCCGATGACAGGCTGCCACCAGCCATCTGAAGTCTTCCGCGGCACCACCATTCCCTTCGCATGGTTCGCGCAGGGGTTGCAGATTTTCGACGTTGCTGACCCCTATGCGCCGAAGAATGTCGGATCTTACATTCCCGATCCGGCGCCGGGCGCAAACCGTCCGTCCTCCAACGATATCACCATGGATTCGCGCGGGCTGCTCTATCTGGTCGACCGCATCCGCGGCGTTGACATCATCGAATTCAACGGCGGTTGAACCGTATCCCCGGTTCGGACGTATATGGGGCATAAATGGAGGTATCCAATCAAACCCGTAATCGTCTGGTTCCGTCACGATCTGCGCCTTGCCGACCAGCCCGCCATCCGCGCGGCTGCGGACAGCGGTGCGCCTGTCATCTGCGTCTATGTCTTTGACGAGGTAAGCGAGGGCCTGCGCCCGCTTGGTGGTGCATCGCGCTGGTGGCTGCATCACTCGCTTGCGTCCCTGAAAGCCGATATCGAAAAGGCTGGAGCGCGGTTGCACATCCTGCGTGGCCCTGCCGGTGATCTCATTCCAGCGATAGCCAAAGCGACCGAGGCAGTAGGCGTTTACTGGACCCGCCGCTATGACGCGCCCGGGATAGCGATAGACAAAGCCTTGAAGCGGGAACTACGCGAACAGGGCATCGAGGCAAAAAGCTTCAACGGGCAGCTTCTTAACGAGCCATGGGAGATAGAGACCAAGACCGGTGGCCCCTATGGCGTCTTCACGCCCTATTGGAAAAGCGTCCGCGCCGGCCCGGAACCAGATGCGCCCCTGCCCCGCATTACGAAGATCAACGACGGAGTCTGGCCGCACAAGGCCCCGGATACCGTTGCACTCGACGATCTTGCACTGCTCCCCACGAAGCCCGACTGGGCGGGGGGACTGCGCAACCGCTGGACACCCGGCGACGCGGGCGCGCGCGCGCGCTTGACGGAATTTCTCGACGGCCGGTTGCAGGATTACGCCTCCGACCGGGACCGGCCTGACCGCGAGGCGACCTCGTTCCTTTCGCCGCATCTGGCCTTCGGGGAAATTTCACCGCGCCAGATCTGGCATGCGACACGCCACACTGCAGGCCAGAAGAAGGGCCTCGACAGCGCCGCGGACAAGTTTCTCTCCGAGGTCGGCTGGCGCGAGTTTTCGTACCACCTCTTGTTCCACAATCCCGGTCTGGCCGAGAAGAACTACAACAACCGCTACAATTCCTTCCCCTGGCATGATGCAGATCCACAAATACTGAAATCCTGGCAAAAAGGGAAAACCGGTGTACCCATCATCGACGCGGG
>JAPOIA010000307.1 GCA_029979185.1 Alphaproteobacteria bacterium
GATACCATAGACGTGACGTACTCGCCCAAGTGGTTGCGCGAGAACGCGGAAGCCGTCGGGGAGTGACACAGCTGTGACGATTAATAAATTAGCGTCGCGACGCGATGATAAAAAAGAGGTCGCGCCAACGCGAACCGTAAGCCCGCTCCCGTCGTTCTCGAAGACTGAACTATCGAACTTCATTATATCGCCTACGCCATCATAATCGGTAATGGTGTCGATACCGATGAGAGAGTTCATGAAGAACGTGTCATCGCCTACATTGCCGGTCAGCGTGTCGGAACCATCATTCCCGGTCAGAATATTATCGGCAACATTGCCAATGAGGACGTCATTGTAACCGCCGCCAGTGGTATTCTCTATCAGGCCAGCCCCTTCGAGAGTATCCATCATATTGTTTTCAGGATCATCCCTTC
Source organism: Alphaproteobacteria bacterium (assembly GCA_029979185.1). GTDB lineage: Bacteria > Pseudomonadota > Alphaproteobacteria > Rhizobiales > Beijerinckiaceae > Terripilifer. The sequence goes on from JAPOIA010000307.1 coordinate 417, forward strand.
CCGCCGGTGTCGACTCTGAATTCTTTACGCCGTCATTGAACGAGTGCACCGCTGACCAAGGGGCGCATCATCAACATGGCGCTGACCTTCGATGGCGTCGGACCGGTGAAAGTCCGTGATCTTGCTGTATTTCCCCGGGGTGGCGCTCGTGCCGATGCCGGTCAATTCGCGGATCATCAGCCTGTTCCGCGGCGCAACCCGCATGAACCTGTTTGCCGACGGCAACGTCTTCAACTTCCGGCTTGACGGGACCTCGCGGCTCTTGCCTGCACTCGTGCGATGCGTGCAGCGCAATCGCGGTTTTTAATCCGCGAAGAATGCCAGGATGCGCGCCTCCATGCTCTGGCGTGGGGGCGCATTGCCTGGCGTGGTCGGATCGACGAATGAGCCGTGAGCCGTGAAGCGCGAGACGTCCTTCCGGGAATCGTAGCACTTGAAAACCAGCGCCTCGTCCCGCGTCATATGCGGGACATATCCCCAGTCCTGGTTCGGGTTATAGGCGATGTGATAGATTTCACCGATACGGTCCGGATGCCGCCGTTCTGCCGCGATAAAATCCGCCGGCGACATGGTGCGCGCATCGCAGATCGCCAGCGGGTTCGACAGGATGGGCGTTGTGATTGCGCGCCAGACCTGGATTAACTGCACCCTGTGCTTCAGCAGTTCCTCGGCTTCGTCTGGCAACAGATCGCGCACGCGCTGCGCGCCTGACCAGTCCGTATAGTCGTTGTGAACATTGCGCACCGGCCCGCGGATCTTGTGCTGTTCGCGGGTCTCCTCGTCACCGGCCCGGCGCGTATGATCAAAGACCAGCGCGCGGCTGCAGCCGGTTTGCTGTTTCACAAGCTCCACCAGTTCCGGATAATAGACGTCTCGGACTTCTCTTTCGTCGAAAAAGTCCTTCACGCGGCTCGGATGCTGCACCAGCCGGAAGCCCTGTTTGTCGAGATCGTAGCCGGGCGCTTCGTCGCGCAGGTTGCGGATGCGAACAAGCTTGTCTTCGTACTGGCCGTGATAGGTATGAACGGTGCTGTCGCCGCCATAGGTCTGCGAGACCGGCTTGACGCCCGTGTCTACCACGAATGCCATGGATGCTTCGACGAAGCGTTCGGCATTTGCTGAATCGCTCATGGCGTTCTCCGGCTGTTATCGGGCGGCGTTCTCCGCTTTGCCCGTTCTGAATAACACAGGCGGCAGGATCGCGACAGCACCCAGCGCAATGCCAGCTACTGCGGTCCAGATGCCCGGCCCGATCAGCAGCAGGCCGCCGGCCGCCGCCGCGATGCGCGAGGCCGGATTCAGCCGGCTCAGCGCCCATCCCTGCACACCGCAAGCCAGCAGCACAGCGCCAACCAGCGCTGTTGCAATGGCGAGCGCAATTTTCCCGGGCGATCCGAGTAGCAGCAGGGCTGGATTGAGAGCAAAGGCAAAGGGCACAATGAAGACGGCGATGCCGATCTTGACAGCCTCCCAGCCGGTTTCCCAGAGCTTGCTGCCGCTCAGCGATATCGCCACGAAAACAGCAAGGCACAGGGGCGGGGTGATGAACGAAGCGAGCCCCCAGTAGACCACGTAGAGATGGGCCGCGATGGTCGGCACGCCAAGCTGGATGAGCGCCGGCGCCATAAGCGTGGCCAGCGTCACATAGACGGGGATCGCGTCGAGCCCCATGCCAAGCACCAGGCAGGCGATGCCGACAAAGACCAGCGTCAGGATCAGGTTGCCGCCGGCGAGATCGAGAATGAAGCTCGAAATCTTGAGGCCGACGCCGCTCAGCTCCAGCGCTCCGATCATGATGCCGACAAAGGCTGTGATGGATACAATGACGATCCAGTTCCTGACCGCCCGTCCGCAGGCCTGCATGAAATTGCGCGGCGTGACCCAGCGGCCGCGGTCCTTCGAGAAATAGCTTACGCCAATGACAAATGGCAGCGAGAGCACACCTGCCATGCCGGGCGGATAGGCGTCCACGATCAGGAACCAGACAAGGGCGACAATCGGTATGAGATAGAACCAGCCTTCGCTCAGCACTTCGCCAATATTGCGCAGGTCGGCCCGTTTCATCGGCTCGATACCGGCGCGATGCGCCTGCAGGTGAACCGAGATGAACACGACGATGAAATAAAGGAGAGCCGGCACGAGGGCCGCCAGCATCACCTCGCTGTAAGGTTTGCCGATCCACTCGGCCATGACGAAGGTTATCGCGCCCATGACCGGAGGCAGAATCTGGCCACCTGTGGATGCAACGGCTTCCACGGCCCCGGCAAAAGAAGGTTTGAAGCCAACCTCCTTCATCAGCGGAATAGTGATGACGCCGGTCGTGGCAGTGTTGGCCGAAGGCGAACCGGATATGGAGCCGAACAGGGCGCTGCCAACGACAGCAGCCTTGGCGGGACCACCGCGGGCGCTGCCGGTGAGAACCAGCGCGAAATCGAGAAACCAGCGGCCTGCGCCGCCAACATCCATCAATGCGCCGAACAGCAGGAAGATCAGGATAATGTTGGAGGCGACGTTCAACGGCAGGCCGAAAATGCCCGCTTCGCCGACGAAGGCGCTGTACAGCAGCCGGTCGAGCGCATATCCGCGCCCGTAGAGGATCCCCGGCATGTAGTTCTGGAAGATCGTCATCAGCACGAGTAGGATGACAAGGATCGCAAGGGTCCATCCGGCTGTCCGCCGCACGGCCTCGATCAGCGGTACGCAGATGCAGGCCGCCAGAATCATGCCCTTGGTGTCGAGGAAGCCTATTTCCGAATATTCGA
>JAPOIA010000308.1 GCA_029979185.1 Alphaproteobacteria bacterium
CTACCCCAGCCAGAAAGATCCGGTGAACCAGTGCACTATGCGCATCTCGTTCTACACACCGGAACCCGCAGTAACCGAAAAAGCCAAGGGCCACTGGGACCGCAACTTTGCGTTGCTGATGAAGACCGTCGAGGAAGAAGACTTCGAGCTTAGCGAGCAAATCCAGCAGGGATTCTACTCTGACGCGCAGACCGAGATCGTGTTTGGCCGCAATGAGCCCTGCCTCCACTACTTCCATCGCACCGTAACTGAGCGAGTCGCGGCCAGCGCCTGACCGATCAGGCGCCGTGGTCCATGTTGCCGGCTGCCAGGCGGCCTAGCGCGTCATAGATTTTGCGCTCGATCGCAATGCCTTCGCGCATGAGCTTTGCTCGGGTCGCATAACCGCGCTCGCCCGGAATGCGGATTTCCGACACGCCTGCTTGCCGCGGCGTCGCCTTCACCGTCGCGATCCGCTTTGCGACCTCAGCCTCATAGTCGGCGAGCGGCAGGAATAGGTCCGGCTTGAAGGCGATGAACAGGTAGCCACTAACCTTGCCCTCAGGCCGGGCGCCGGCGGCCAATGCGCCGATGGCGTCCATGGCCAGCGCCAGCCCAAAGCCCTTGTAGCCGCCATCCGGCCCGCCAAACGGCAGCAAAGCGCCCTTACGGGCCCGGCCTGCGTCTGTCGTGGGCTCGCCATCCGGGCCTAAGGCCACGCCTTCCGGGATAGCCGCGCCTAGCCGGTCGCGAAACTGCAGGTCCGTCCCCATAAAGGCCGACGTGCCCATGTCGATCACCAGCGGATCGCCGCCGGTAGGAAAGCCAAAGGCTATGGGGTTGGTGCCAAGCGCCGGCTTCGTTCCGCCAAAGGGCGCCACCATCGGCGGAGCCGCGACGGTATGAATGGCCACAAGTCCTGCCCGCGCGATCATCTCGCAATAATAGGCGCTGCGGCCCGTCATCCAGGTGTTGGCCAGGCAAACGATCGCCAGCCCTTGCGCCGATGCCCGCTCTATCGTCGCTTGAGTGGCGCGATAGGCTGCGATCATGCCGGTGGTATTGCCGCCATCCAGCAATGCGGTCGCCCCGCTTTGGCGCAGCACCGATACCGGACGCGCAGCACCGGCCCGAAAAATCGGGTCGTCAACCACGTTCAGCAGCTTCGGCAAGCCCGAATATTCATAGCCGCACAGCGCCGCATCCAATACGTGATCGGTCAGGATCCATGCGTCTTCGGCGTCGAAGCCAGCGCCACGCATCGCCGCCTCGCCTAGCTCCCGCGCCTCGTCCACGCTCAGGCGGACACGGCCCGCGGATGATTTGTCAGTCATACTAAATCTCTCGATGGGGCCTAGTCGCGTGCCGATTGGGTTTTGGGCACGCCGGGATCGGCCGCCTCTGTACCCTCTTTCGAGCGAACATGATCGTAGTTCTTGCGTGTGAACCAAAGCATATAATCAAGATAGGTAATGGTCTCGTACTTCGGCGGATTACCAGGCCCGGTGCATGTCGGGATGCACTCCATCGGGTATTCAATTGCAGCGTCGAAGAAGAACGGCACGGCATACCGGTCCGCACCCGGATTGGTATTGATCGCGCGGTGCGGCGTCGAAAGAATCCGATGATTCGACCAGCGTCGCAGCATGTCGCCGGAATTCACGACGAACGCGCCCTCGATCACCGGCACCTCCATCCAGCGGCCATCCGGCATACGGATGGAGAGGCCGGGCAGGTCGGCCTGGGCTAACATGGTCAAAAAGCTGGAATCCGTATGGGGCGCCAACCCATATTGATCCGCCTCGCCGACCTCGCTGGGCGGATAATGCGACAGCCGCAGCGTGTATTGCGGGTCCTCGAACGGCTTGTCGAACCAGTCCGCCGGCAAATCCAGAGCCCGTGCATAAACCGGCAGCATCCGTTTGCACAGCGATTCCATGGCATCCATATAGGCGACTGCCTTGGCCCGAAAACCTGGAACTGCCGCTTCCTCAGGCCATTGGTTGGCGCAACGGTACCGCTTGTTTGCCAACACATCCGGATGATCGAGTGGCAGGTCGCGCTTCAGGAAAAAGGCTTCGACCAAGTTCGGCTTTTTCGCCGTCTCGACCTGGCTGGCCCGACTGACCGAGCCATTGACCGGCATATAGCCGACATTGTGCTCGTTCGCCCTTAGCGCCATCTTCGCGTCAAGCGGTTGCGCGTGAAACTGCTTGGCCGCGCTGAATGCGCTGCGGATCAGGTCGAGTGGAATATCGTGGCCGGACAGGTAATAAAATCCGATATTCTCCATAGCCTCTCGCAACTCGGCTGCAAGCGCTTCCAACGCGCCCGGCTCGCCGCGCAAGTAGGGGCCGACATCCAGTATCGGGATGGCTCCGTCCTCAAAGACACTGTTCGAAGCGGCAACGGCAGTATGACTATCCGGGCTCATGCTGGACTCCTCCTGACAAACGCAGTTTGATCAAGGGTCAGGAGTATAAGCGGCAAATTCCAGATCGGTCCAGCCGGGCATGAGCATCTGAACTTGCACCTCTGCTCCGGTCGGCGCATGTTCAAAGCAATAACAAAAGGTCGTAGTGACAAGTCCGCGGCGCCGCACGTTACGGCAGCCCCCGTTTCGGAGGTAAAAGCATGCAAGCCCGCGAGCCTGCAGCCGCGTTGGGCGCTGTCGCGCGTCTGTTGCAGCGGTGCGAACTGTTCGAAAGCCTGAGTGAACCGGATCTCCTTGTGCTCGCGAATATCTGCCGATCACGGAGCGTTGGCCGCGGTACTTTTATTTTTGGCAGGGGCGAGCCGGCGGATTGCATGATGCTGGTGGCGAGCGGCCGGGTGCGCATCAGTTCGGTATCGGGCGAAGGCCGGGAAATTATCCTGAATGAAATCCGCGAAGGGCAATCGTTTGGCGAAATCGCCCTGCTCGACAGGCTAGAACGGACAGCCGATGCGACTGCCGTTGAAAACACAGAACTCCTGGTGCTGTATCGGCGGGATTTCGAGCCGTTTTTGCGCACCCGTTTTGAACTGTGCCAGGAACTCATGCGGTTGCTGTGCGCACGCCTGCGCAAGACCACTGCGCAAGTCGAAGATTTGGCGCTGCGGAGCCTCGAATCGCGCCTAGCCCGCGTTCTGCTAGCATTTGCTGAATATGATCAATCCGATAGCGACAAAGT
>JAPOIA010000309.1 GCA_029979185.1 Alphaproteobacteria bacterium
TAGCAGCATTTTTTCCAGAGTTTTCTGGTTTCTCCAAATGCCCGGTCTTTTTTTTGCGGATTCTCCGGCAGCAAGGGAAACGGGCCGAAGCAACCTCGACGCGACAGAAGAGCTGCATTTCCATTTCCCCGAATGTGTGGAATATTCGCGCCCGCCATAGTTGCAACGGCACAGCGAGGAAACGATGCCCACTGCCAAACGCCCCCCTTTCAAGGCCGATGTCGTCGGCTCACTCCTGCGCCCGCAGGCCATCCACGATGCCCGCGCCAAAATGGCCGCCGGACAGATGACCCGCGAGCAGGTATGGGACGTCGAAAGCAAGTGTATCGCGGAGGCGGTCGCGATCCAGAAGGAAGCAGGCCTCAAGGCTGCGACAGATGGCGAGTTCCATCGCCGCCACTGGTTCATGGATTTCATCGAGCGCATAGACGGTGTGGGTTTCAGCGGCGGATTGCCGACACGTTTCCAGACAGAGGAAGGCTCGATTGAATTTGCTCCGCCGAAGGTAACCACTATCGGAAAACTGCGGCGCACGAAACCGCTCGCGCTGAACGACTTCAACGACCTCAAACCGCTGGCTGAAAAAGCGGGACTGATGCCGAAACAGGCTATCCCCTCGCCTACCCTCGTTCACTTCCGCACCGGCGATCAGGGCGTCGACAAGACCGCCTATCCGGATATCGCCGAATATTTCGCCGATCTCGCGCAGGTCTATCGCGAGGAAATCCAGGCGCTGTACGATGCCGGCTGCCGCTATGCGCAGATCGACGAAACCAACTATCCGTTTCTGTGCGACCCCAAATTGCACGAACATGTGCGCGCCATCGGCGAGGACCCGCAGAGGTTGCAGTTAAAGTATCGCGATCTACTCAACGCGGTGACACGCGACAGGCCGGCCGACCTGACCATCGCCATGCACATGTGCCGCGGCAATCACGAAAGCGCATGGGTGGCAGCGGGCGGCTACGAGCCTGTTGCCGAAATCGCCTTCGGCCAGATCGATCTCGACGCATTCTTTCTCGAATACGACAGTGACCGGGCCGGCGGGTTCGAGCCCTTGCGGCATCTGGGCGGCGGCAAGATCGCCGTCCTTGGCCTCGTTACCTCGAAGAAGCCGCAGCTTGAAAGCAAGGATGTTCTCAAGCGCAGAATCGACGAAGCGGCTAAATACGTGCCACTGGAACGGCTGGCGCTGTCACCGCAATGCGGATTTGCGTCCACTATCGGCGGCAACAAGCTGACAGTCGACGACATGAAGCGCAAGCTCGCGCTGTGCGTGGAAGTAGCGCAGGAAGTCTGGGGCGAGGTTTGATACCGGCCTGCCCGCCAACGTGGACCATCACGTCAATCGCGCTATAGTGCCGCCGGACCACGGGACAGGAAGCAAATGTCTAAGCCCATTTCAAAGCCATTCGACCTTTACGCAGCCGACATCGACCGCGACCCGTTCCCGATGTACGAGTGGCTGCGCGAGGAACAGCCGGCCTACTGGAACGACCGCGACAAATACTGGGTGCTCTCTCGCTATGAGGACGTCTTCAACGCGACGCAGGACTGGGAAACGTTTTCGTCAGCCAACGGCAACCTGATCGATGAAATTCCCGGCCGCACCAATGCGACGCTAGGCACGACCGACCCGCCGCGGCATGACCGGTTGCGCGCCCTGGCGCAGGCGGCGTTCATGAAAAAGAATTTCGAATACATTACCGGACCGACACGGGAGGTCGCGGCAGAAGCGGCTCGCGCCTGCAAGGCAAAGGGGACATTCGATTTCGTCGCCGATTATTCTTCCACTATCACCGTGAAAGTGCTGATGCCGCTGATGGGCCTGCCGGTATTGGAGCCATCGACCATCCGCAACAAGGTGGTGCTGGCCATTTCCACCGACCGGCAGACGCGTGGCCGCAACGAGGAACTCAACGCGGCCTTCAAGTGGATGACGGACTTCATATCCACGGAAGTCGAAAAGCGCCGCCGGAACCCGCAGGACGATCTCGTCACACGCCTTGCCGAAGCGGAGATCGACGGCGACCGGCTGAGCGACAAGGAAGTGCTGCTGACGACGGCGACCTTCGTGATGGCCGGCGTTGAATCGTTGTCGAGCTTCATGACGACGCTGGCGCTCAACATGCACGACAACCGCGAGGCTCGGGCCCGCATCTTCGCCGACCCCAAGCTGATGCCGCAGGCCATCGAGGAGTCGCTGCGCTACAATACCTCGGCGCAACGCTTCAAGCGCACCATAGCGCGCGAGATCGAGCTGCATGGCAAGACGCTGCGGCCGGGTGAGCGTGTCGTCATGGCCTATGGCTCGGCCAACCGCGACCGCCGCAAGTTCGATAATCCTGACATCTACGACATCGACCGCAATCCGCGCGGCCATCTCGGCTTTGGATCGGGCAAGCATGTCTGCCTTGGCTCGCAACTGGCGCGCATGGTCAGCGAAGTCGCAATGAACGAATTCCTGGCGCAGATACCGGAGTTTCAACTGACGAAGACGGACTTCCCCTGGGTGCCGTCGTCGAATTTCCGCAGCCCTCGGGAACTGCCCTTCAAGATCATGTAACGGGAGCACATATGCCTATCGAACTCTATACCTGGGATACGCCGAACGGGCGCAAGCTGACCGTCGCGCTGGAAGAAATGGGCCTCCCCTATTCCATTCATCCGGTGCATATCGGACAGGGCGAGCAGTTCAAGCCCGAATTCCTGAAGATCAGCCCCAATAACAAGATCCCCGCCATTGTCGATCCCGAAGGACCGGAGGGCAAGCCGATAGGCTTATTCGAGTCCGGCGCCATCCTGTTCTACCTCGCCGAGAAAACCGGAAAGTTTCTGCCAGCATCCGGCGAAGCGCGGTTGCGCGTGATGGAATGGCTGATGTTCCAGATGGGCGGCTTCGGCCCCATGCCCGGGCAGGTGCATCACTTCATCGAGCTGAAGGACCCGGCTGAGCGCGACTACGGCCTTGCCCGCTACGACAAGGAAACGCGCCGCCTCTACGGCGTGATGGACAAGCGGCTCGGCGAAGTGGAGTTTTTTGGCGGCGATATTTCCATCGCCGATTTCGCAATGGTTGGCTGGGCCTGGCGGCATCCGCGCCACAAGGTTGATCTTGCCGAATATCCGAATGTCAAGCGCTG
>JAPOIA010000030.1 GCA_029979185.1 Alphaproteobacteria bacterium
CAGCGACTGCTGGACCGAGAAGCGCCCGCGCTACAACCGCTGGGGCGACTTCCGCGGCTATCGCTACATCCGCGTCTGCAACTGAATTATCCGGTCCCACTGGGCCGATTACGGAAAGTCCGCGCCGGACCAGAAATCCGGCGTTTTCCAAAACCCTCCGGCTTCCCCCGCCGGAGGGTTTTTGCATGCGGGGCTGTTGCGACGGGCGCGCGGCGCTGCTGCATGTCGAGTCGGATTTGTAGCTGTGCGAACGCGCACATTGCTGTGCCTCGCAATTTGGCAGCGTTAGCTTTCACATAGAGGCCGGAATTGGCTGCGGGCAGTCTTCTCTCCTTTCCGCAGTCTGATGAGAGGCCCCCGGCCGCCAGGAGTTCTGCGTTTCGAACTCGGGGCAACCGGGGGTCTTTTCATTCTCTGTATCGCTTTTGCACGCCGCGATGCGCAGCGGGCCAACGTTGCGACGGACAGCCGCCGCAGCTCAGTGTACGCTTACCGTCTCCAGGTCATGTTCCCAGGCATTGGCGATGGCGTCGTCGCGCGAATCGGTCAGCAGGATCGGCGTGCCGTCGGCGGACAGGAGTGCAAAGAGGCGCAGTCCGGGCTCGATCTCGCCGATCTGCGGAAACGCCAGCTGAATGTCCTCGGAACGCATTTGCCGGACATAGGCAATGGCTCCGTCGCCCATCTGCGCCAGCTGCTCGGGCGTAATCTTCAACCCGGCATCCGTCATTGTGGGGCTGACCTTGACAGCATTCATGGTCTTCACTCCTTAACACCGTATGCGCACATTGCGCGGTTCCGGCATGGTGGTCAATCGGGACCGGTCATGCGGAATTCTTCGTGCCGGGCCGTAACCCGGCTGCTTTCATTTTCGAACCGAAATATCGATCTTCTGGATGATCCGTTCCGGCTCCGGCCGGGCAAGATCGATACACAGCAGGCCGTTATCCAGATCGGCGCCAAGCACCTGCATCCCCTCGGCAAGCAGAAAGGCTTTCTGGAACTGCCGGGCGGCGATGCCGCGATGCAGATAGGCGCGCTCCTTGTCGTCCACCTGCCTGCCCCGGATCATCAGCTGGCGTTCTTCCAGCGTGATATCGAGCTGATCCCTGGTGAAACCGGCTACGGCGAGCGTGATGCGCAACCGTTCCGGTTCCGTCTGCGTGCGCGCCATGCGTTCGATATTATAGGGCGGATACCCGTCGGACGCACTGCGGGTAACCCGGTCCAGCGCCCGTTCGATATCGTCAAAGCCCAGGAGAAAGGGCGAATTCAGTGTTGGTATACGCGTCATAGACCACTCCGCGAAGCCCGTCTGGCGCTCCGGCGGGACCCATGATTGGCATCCCGCAGTGTGAACCTCTGACAATCATATGGGGATAGCCTGCCGGGGTTCAAGTATTGCCCGGCGGTGGCAGTGCGGACGGGCCGGAGCCCTTCCCCGGGAGCGCTGCCGGGTGTTCATGCCAGTCCAGCTTGCGATAGTCGAAGCCGATCTCGACGGATGGCTTCACGATGATGAAATAGGGGGAAATATCGAAATCGCGGGGTACGAACAGCGAATGATGGCGTATCCGCAGAATCTCCAGCTTGCGCTCTGCGCGCGCTTCGGCAGTTTCCGCGTCGCTCGCGGTTTCGTCCATGGTTTCGATCGAAGGCAGGATCGGATAGCGAACGGACTGGAACGCCTCAGCGATGAGCGTCGAACAGATGGTCTTGGTCGGCGACCCGGCCCCCATTGCAATCATGCGTCTGCGCCAGCGTGTCGGTACCGGCGGCGTCGGCAGGAAATACCGCATCAGGTCGAAAATGTTCTTCATGTCGTAGGTATGACCGAGCCGGGCGAGGGCAAATTCGCAGACCTTGGCGGTTTCCGTGTCCGCAAGTCCGGCTGGCCGGCAGATGCGCGTGTGGAAGCAATCGTATTTGGACATCGGCGCGGAGATCACGCCCTCTTCGATATCGGCCTCGATGAAGACGTGCGGTTCACCGTCCGGCTCGCTGTGATCGGGGATGGTGCCGACATACAGCGCAGCGTGCGACCAGGTGGACTGCGTCAGATATTTGATCGCCGTCGAGACACGTGTATTGCCCTCCACAAGGACAACATCGCCGCGGCGCAGGGTACGCCGGAATGCGGCGGGATTACTGGTGGCAAGCGGCATGAATCCCTTGATCGGGTACCCGAGGAAAGCGGCAAGCCGCCTGCCGATGAGATCCAGTAGTCCTCGCGCCATCGAATTCTCTTTCGCGAAAGTTTTTCTCCGGATTGATGCGGGAGTTTTACGTCCCGCGCGAATTTGCTGTGCCAGCTTGGCGCGCCAGCCTACCGTATGTCATGAACGGGCGTTCCGACAATTCAATCCATTTCACGGTGATGTGGAAATCACTTGCGCCGGCGTTGCTGCGGGATGCGGCGCAAGCGAAAGGGCGGCTTGTGAGCCGCCCTTTAGAATTCGCAAGCCTGGAGATCAAGCCTGGAGATTTTGCCAGCCGTGCGGCGTGCCGGCCAAGCCGGTGTCTTCGCTGTAGCTCTGGCGCCAGCGGCGGCCCTGGCCGAAATTCCCGCCCTCGGCGTGCCTGTTGCGCCAGTTCTGGCGATAGTGGCCGTGACGCTGCCAGCGCTGTCCCCGCATTCCGTGATGGCCGCGATGCATGCCCCTGCCACGTATCATGCCGCCGCGCTGGCCGAAACCGCGGGTCAGCATCCGCAGGCGGCGCTTCTGATCGTCCGTCAGCGTGTCGTAAAGGGGCTTGGCGGCATTGGCGAACTTTTGCAGGGCTGCGCCGCGGTCGGCCATCATGTCGCCGCGCCGTTTCATCCTGTCGAATGGATTGGCGGGACGGCCCTCCTTGCGGATGCGTTCGGTCCATTCGCGGCGCTTGGCGACCATTTCGCGCAAAGCCGTTTCGACATTCGGCCACAGCCGCGCCTGTGTTTCGTTGAGCATCAGACCGGCCCTGACGGAGGCGATACGCGCTTCGAAGAAAGCCTTGCGGTCTTCTTCCGACATGTTGCGCCAGCGCTGGCCGCGCCGGCCTTCGCCACGCCAGTCTCCACGCCCGCCCCGATGTCCGCGCCAGTGATGGCCATCGCCACCGCCGTGCCGCGACCATCTGCGATGATAGCGTTCGCGCCGATTGTCAGCAGCATCCTTGTCCGCGGTATTCTTGTCTGCAGTATTGGCGCCTGAACCTGCCTTGTCGCCGGACTGGGCGGTATCGGCGGGCGCTGCAGCCTGTCCGGTCGAACCCGCGGGAGCCGAAACGGCAGGCGGTTGCGCAGGTTGATTGCCCTGTTGCGCAACTGCGCTCAAAGCCATGAGGCTCACTGCTCCTAATGCTATTGCAAAAGCGTATTTTGTCTTGTTGTCCATCTGGAACCTCCGTGCCGCAACCGATTGTCAAAACTCAATGAAAATACTTCGGCCATCAGTAAACCAGCCGCATTGAGCACGATCAAATTAAGTTTTGGACAGACTTGCGGCGACAAAGGGGCACTGCCTGAAACGCCTTTGTTTCAGGGTGTTCTGGCACTGATGTGACAGTTAAATGCGCTATGATGCGCCGTTATGGGTCAACGGCGCGCGGGACGACTTGTTTCAGTTGTCGTCGCCGTCGCCTGCTCCGTTGCGCAGATCTTCCGGACGCGGCATCGAAATGATGTTGTAGCCCGCATCGACGAAATGAATCTCACCGGTTACCCCCGATGACAGCGGCGATAGCATGTAGAGCGCCGCTCCGCCAACATCGTCGATGTCGAGGCTGCGGCGCAGTGGCGAATGCGCCTTCTGAAAATTGAACATCGAGCGGGCTTCGGCAATGCCTGCCCCCGCCAGCGTGCGGATCGGTCCTGCCGATATGGCATTGACGCGTATGCCATGCGGGCCAAGGTCGCTGGCAATATAGCGAACGCTGGATTCAAGCGCCGCTTTTGCCAGCCCCATGACATTGTAGTTCGGCATGACACTCGTCGAGCCTGCATAGGTCAGCGTCAATATGCTGCCGCCATTGGTCATAAGCTTGGCGGCGCGCTGGGAAATCTCCGTAAAGGAGAAGCAGGAAATCACCATTGTCCGCGTGAAATTTTCACGCGTCGTGGCGTCGATGTAACGGCCTTTCAGTTCCGATTTGTCGGAAAAACCGATGGCGTGGACGACGAAGTCGAGAGAACCCCAGCGCTTCGAAATTTCGTCGAATACCGCATCGACACTGGCGATATCCTCGACGTCGCATGGCAGGATGAAATCCGAGCCGAGGCTTTCCGCCAGTGGCTTCACGCGTTTGGCCAGCGCATCGCCCTGATGGGTAAAACACAATTCCGCCCCTTGCGCCGCAACGGCTTTTGCGATGCCCCAGGCGATCGAATGATTGTTCGCAACGCCGAAAATCAGGCCGCGTTTGCCGGCCATCAGGGAGCCTGTTTGAACGTCCATATGCAGTATTCCAATCAGGCGTCGGGATGTTTGAAGACCAGCGAGGCATTGGTGCCGCCGAACCCGAAGGAATTCGACAGGACGGCCCGCAGGGACACGTTGTCCTGCCGTTCGCGAACAATGTTGATGTCAGCGAATTCCGGATCGAGTTCGGTGATGTTGGCGCTCTTGGCAATGTAGTTGTTTTTCAGCATCAGCAGCGAATAGATCGCTTCCTGCACGCCGGCAGCGCCGAGCGAATGGCCGGTGAGCGATTTCGTTGCCGACAGAGGCGGGCACTTGTCGCCTGTGCCGAAGACTTCCCGTACCGCCTCCATTTCCTTGACGTCGCCAACCGGGGTCGAGGTTGCATGCGGGTTGATGTAGTCGATCGGAACTTTCACGCCTTCGATCGCCATGCGCATGCAACGGGTCGCACCCTCGCCGGAAGGGGCCACCATGTCGTAGCCGTCCGATGTCAGTCCATAGCCGACCAGCTCTGCATAGATCTTCGCGCCGCGGGCCTTGGCGTGTTCCAGCTCTTCCAGAACCAGAACGCCGGCGCCGCCTGCGATCACGAAACCGTCGCGCGTCTTGTCGAAGGCGCGGGACGCCGTTTCCGGAGTATCGTTGAAGCTGGAGGACATTGCGCCCATGGCGTCGAACAGCATCGAAAGCGACCATTCCAGCTCCTCGCAACCGCCGGCGAACATCACGTCCTGCAGGCCCCACTGGATCTGCTGGGCGGCCGTTCCGATGCAATGCGAAGACGTGGCGCAGGCCGAAGAGATGGAAAAGTTGACGCCCTTGATCTTGAACCAGGTGGCCAGGGTTGCGGACGCCGTGGAGGACATGGCCTTGGGAACGGCAAACGGGCCGATGCGCTTCGGCCCCTTGTCGCGCGCAATGTCGGCCGCCTCGATCAGGGTCTTGGTGGAAGGCCCGCCCGAGCCCATGATGATGCCGGTGCGCGGATTTTCTATATCGCTGGCTTCGAGGCCGGAATCGGCAATGGCCTGATCCATGGCGACGTGGTTCCACGCCGTGCCGCGACCGTGGAAGCGCATGGCGCGCCGGTCGACATGTTCCTCAGGGATCAGTGTCGGCGCACCATGGATCTGCGAACGGAAGCCCAGCCGAACATAGTCATCGGCCCGGACGATGCCGGGCTTTGCTTCGCGCAGGGACGTGTTCACTTCCTCGGCGTTGTTGCCGATCGCCGAGACGATGCCCATGCCGGTTACAACGACGCGCCTCATATCAATCTCCGTTTCGTAACTCTAAGCCGCCAATCCAATCGCAATCAGCATGTGTTCGGCATATTATCCATGCTGCGTTGCTGCAAGCCGGTAATTTGTCCGCGCTGGCGAATTGGACTGCAAAAATCCATTATGCATCGGGCTATCGCATGTGGCCAGAGCGGGGGACGCGGCCGTCGCAAGGCCAGAACCGGTTTGATCATCCGGTCCGGGCTGGCGTCAGGCAAGGTAACGCGGCATGCCCGGCGGCGCTCAGGCTGTGAAATGCAATACCGTCAGGCCGCATCGCCGGGCTGGAAGAGGCCGACACGCAAATCCTTGGCTTCGTAAATCTTCTTGCCGTCCGCCTCGAGCCAGCCGTCGGCAATGCCCAGGACCAGTTTGCCGCGAAATACACGTTTGAAATCAATTCCATAAACGACTTTCTGGACAGTCGGGAGCACCTGATCGGTGAATTTGACTTCGCCGACGCCAAGCGCCCGGCCGCGGCCCGGCGAGCCCAGCCAGCCGAGGTGAAAGCCAACCAGCTGCCACAGGGCGTCGAGGCCAAGGCATCCCGGCATTACCGGATCGCCCTTGAAATGACAGCCGAAGAACCAGAGATCCGGTTTCACTTCCAGTTCGGCGCGCACGAAGCCCTTGCCATTGGCGCCGCCGGTTTCGGAGATTTCGGATATCCGGTCGAACATCAGCATCGGCGGCAGCGGCAACTGCGCATTGCCGGGTCCGAACAGTTCGCCGCGCCCGCAGGCCAACAGGTCTTCATATTCAAAGCTGGAGCGTTTCTCGCCCATCGTCCAGGTCACTTCCTTGATTTGGCCGCAAAAGCGGCAGGCATATTGGTTTCCTAACACACCGATGCTGCGGCTGGAAGTTGCCAGCAGTTGCAAAATTGTCATGGTAGCGCTGTCCACCGGAAATATCCGCTGTCGCGGGCGGCAATTGAAGCCGCCGAGCATATTTCCTATTGTCGCCACACTGGCATTGGCCTTCCGGATGGCCCGGCGGGCAAGCGGGCGCAAAATGAGCCCGGAGATCCAACTGAGCGAGGAAACACATGGGGCGTTTATCGGGCAAGATCGCTATCGTAACGGGGGCGGCACAGGGCATCGGGGCAAGCTACGCGACGGCCATTGCCGCGGAAGGCGCCAAGGTATTGGTGTCCGATATCATGAGCTGCGATCCGGTCGTAGAGGAGATTCGCAAGGCTGGCGGCGAGGCTGTTGCAACGATCACCGACGTCAGTTCGCCGGAATCAGCTGCCGCTATGGTCGCCAAGGCCGTTGATGCCTTTGGCGGTGTCGACATTCTGGTGAACAACGCCGCAATCTTCGGCAAGCTGACCGACAAGTTCTTTGCCGATATCGAGAGCCTCGAGTGGGACAACGTGATGGCCGTTAACGTCCGCGGCACGTTCGAATGCGTGAAGGCGGTCTATCCGGTGATGCGCGACAACAACTACGGCAAGATCATCAACATTGCATCGGGAACAGTCTTCAAGGGCGCTCCGAACCTGTTGCACTATGTGACGTCGAAGGGCGCCGTGATTGCCATGACACGTTCGCTGTCGCGCGAACTCGGCCAATACAATATCTGCGTCAACGCGCTGGCTCCCGGCCTGACCATGAGCGAAAATGTCGTGGCCGGTTCCAACTACAATGCGGAAAAACTCGATGCGAACCGTTCGACCCGCGCGCTGAAGCGCTATCAGGAGCCGCGCGACCTGGTCGGTGCGGTTCTTTTCCTCGCGTCGAGCGACAGCGATTTCATGACCGGCCAGACAATGGTCGTGGATGGCGGCTCCGTCATGCACTGACGAGCGCGAGCTTCACTTTCCGATGGATTTCCTTGAAGGCCTGCCGGCACAATTTCGCCGGCGGGTCTATTTCAGCTTCTCGTCCGGATAAACGCCCCAGATTGCCTTCTGGCGGACGAAGCCGTCGAAGCCCTTGCCCGAGATGCGGCACCAGACCTTGTCGCAGCTCTGCACCTTTGCAACCACCCTCGGTTCGATCCGCGCAACCAGCGGCGAGGATGGCGAGGGTTCCTTGTGCAGGTCGATAACGCCCTTCTTTTGCCAGGGGGCGACCATCACGGTTCTGCGTCCCGACAGGAGCGTGTGGAACACCCAGCCTTCCGAACCCTCCCAGTCGCGGATTTTACGCCAGTTCTCGAATTCCGCGGTGATCTCGACCGGCAGTCCGGCAAGCTTGTAGGTCCAGACCGCGCCATGGCCCCTGGCGGGACCCCGGCGCATGTTCACGGTCCCCGACTTCAGGCTGACATAGCGGGGAATTGCCAGGCCCGTCGAGACACCAAGCTGTTCGGGTGAGCCCTTCTCGGCAGCCTGCGTGGGCGAGAACAACAGACAGACAAGTGCGGCAAGAGTTGCAACGCCGGCAAAGGCATGACGTTTGCGGGCAGACCGCGACAGGACAGGATGGGAAACAGCTAACCGGAGGGTTCTGGAACAATTGAAAAGCATGAGCATCCGCTACTGGTACACGTCAGTTTCCGAGCGCCTGTTCGCCAGCGAGCAGGGCGCAGATTCCATGTCCTGTTGGCCATATCCTGATGGCAGCGATGCATCCGAAAGACGTGATCAAGCCCGCCTTGCAGATACATTCTGAGCCGGTGTAGACGCCGGGCTTGCGGTTCTCAATGAACCCAGCCAGCGGCGATCGTACCGGCGCAGATGGACGGCGTGATAAAAGCATAACGCGGTTAAGGGGCGGTGAACGTAACCGCTGCAAAGGGCAGGAGCAGACTATTCGCCTGCTGCCAGCTCGTCCGGTTTCGCCTGCCTGTCGTCGCTGCCGCTTTCGCTGCGATCGCTGCGCGGCATCGGACGGCGGCGGCGCCGCGGCTGGTTCTCCCGGGCGCTACCGTCTGCCGCCGTATCTTCGGTGGCAGCCTCGGCTTCCGATTCAGGCATGCGGTTGGCGCGTGTAATGAAGGACGGCAGCATCGGCTGGTCGTCGTCCTGCTCATCGGTGTCGCGCACCGGCGCGGGCTTTGCCTGTGCCGGCCGGTCGCTTTCAGGCTGCCGCTGGCCGCCGCTTTCGCCATTGTCGAAATTGCGCTGGCGGGGGTTGTTGCGCCCGCCTTGCCTGTCGCCGCGATCGCGCCGGTCACCCCGATCCTGTCTGTCGCCCCGCTCTTGCCTCTCGCCCCGGTCTTGCCTCTCGCTCCGGTCTTGCCTCTCGGCACGATCCTGCCGGTCCGGCTGACCGGCTTCATCCGAAGCCTCGCGCTGCCCGCCAAACGGATTGTTCTGATGGCCGACATTCGGCTGCGGCTGGTTGAGAATCGCCTGGGCCCGTTCCGCCGGTGAAGCAAACCGGTCGTTCACATCGTAATCGTCGTAGCTCGAATCTTCTTGCGAGGGCTGCGCATCGTTCTGCTGGCGGAAGCCCATTTGCTGCTGCTGCGCCTGCTGGGCCGCCGCGATGATACGGAAATAATGTTCAGCGTGCTGAAGATAATTTTCGGCCATTACCGGATCGCCGGAAGACTGGGCGTCGCGCGCCAGCTGCAGATACTTCTCCGCAACGTGCTGGGCGGTGCCGCGAATCTTCACATCCGGCCCGTTGGACTCGTAGCTGCGGGTAAGCGGATTTGGCCCCTTGCGGTTGTTGTTCGTATTTCTACCGCGCATGCGTTTGTTTTGACCAGGTCTCATTAGAAATCCTTGATTGAGATCGTCCCTTCGATCGCAAAGATATCGGCTTGCCGGTTCTGCCGGCGTTTTGCAGTGAGTTCGTTCTCGTTGGCAGACGTTGAAATAGTCAGGCTCTCCAGCCATTGGGGTGGTGTGACGGACAGCACCACAAAGCTGCGCTTAAAAGTACAGACACGCGCACGGGTCTAAACCTGAATTCCAGCGCAGTATAAAAAATTGGGAACTATCGCCTCACCAAAGCAGAAAGTCATTCTGCGCTCTTTCGGGCGATTCCTGACAAGCAATCTAGATGATTTTGCAGGGATAGCCAATAGCGCCGCGACAATTATTTTCCGCGCCGCTTTCCCGGACTGCAATTTGCTTCATTGTGTCGCCACCATTTCCGGCGGCAGGATTTCGCGGAAAAGCATTCAATTTCCGCGAAAACCGGCTTTGTTGCTTGCTTGTGGTTTACGCTCCGCGCGGGAACTTAACCACCTTGTCATCGCCGTTGCCGTCTTTCCCGCCACCTGCCTTGGCAGCAGAGTCGCTGCCGGCCGGTTTGTCGGCGATCAGGAGCGCGCCATTTGCGGCTGTGATCGGGACGGTCACACCATCGGCGATCTCACCGGCCAGGATAAGCTCGGCCAGCGGGTCCTGAATGTTTTTCTGGATCACACGTTTGAGGGGCCGCGCGCCGTAAGCGGGATCGTATCCGGCATTGGCCAGCCACTCGCGGCCTGCCTCGTCCAGTTTCAGGGTGATCTTGCGATCTTCCAGCAGCGCTCCGAGACGGTGCATCTGGATATCCACGATTGCTGCCATGTTGCTCCGGGCCAGCCTGTGGAACAGGATGATCTCGTCGATCCGGTTGAGAAACTCGGGCCGGAAATGCGAGCGTACCGTATCCATGATCTCGCCGCGGACGGACGTTGTATCCTCACCCTCCTTCTGGTTGACCGGATATTCCGCGCCGAGGTTGGAGGTCATGATGATCAGCACGTTGCGGAAGTCGATGGTCCGTCCTTGTCCGTCCGTCAGCCGCCCGTCGTCGAGAACCTGCAGCAGGACGTTGAACACATCCGGATGCGCCTTCTCGATTTCGTCGAACAGTACCACCTGATAGGGCCGGCGGCGGACCGCTGCGGTCAGCGCGCCGCCTTCCTCGTAGCCGACATAGCCCGGCGGTGCGCCGATCAGGCGCGAGACGGAATGCTTCTCCATGTATTCCGACATGTCGATGCGGACCATTGCCGCCTCGTCGTCGAACAGGAAATTGGCAAGCGCCTTGGTCAGTTCGGTTTTGCCGACGCCGGTCGGTCCCAGGAACATGAACGATCCGATTGGACGGTTGGGATCCTGCAGGCCGGCGCGTGCGCGGCGCACCGCGGTAGATACGGCATGCACAGCCTCACTCTGTCCGACGACGCGTTGCGACAAGGCATCTTCCATTTTCAGAAGCTTCTCGCGTTCGCCTTCGAGCATCTTGTCGACGGGAATGCCGGTCCAGCGCGAAACCACCTGCGCGACGTGATCGGGCGTCACCGCCTCGTCGACCAGCACTTTTGCTTCGGCGCTTTCAAGCTCCGAAACCTGCTTTTCAAGGTCGGGAATGATGCCATAGGCGAGACGGCCGGCCTCGGCATAGTCGCCGTTGCGCTGCGCGATGGCCAGGTCGTTGCGGGCGTTCTCGAGTTGCTCCTTGGCTTTCTGTGCTTCGCCAAGTTTCGCTTTCTCCGCTTTCCACTTGCTGGTCAGTGCTGCAGACTTTTCTTCCAGTTCTGCGAGTTCCTCGCTGAGTTTCGCCAGCCGGTCGATGGATGCCTTGTCGCTCTCCTTCTTCAGGGCTTCCTGCTCGATCTTCATCTGCACGATACGGCGATCGTATTCATCCAGTTCTTCCGGCTTGGAATCGACCTGCATGCGCAACCGCGACCCGGCTTCGTCCACCAGGTCGATGGCCTTGTCCGGCAGGAAACGATCGGTGATGTAGCGGTTGGACAGGGTTGCCGCTGCGACCAGCGCCGAATCCAGTACCCGCACGCCGTGGTGCATTTCGTACTTTTCCTTCAACCCGCGCAGGATCGAGATCGTATCCTCGACCGTGGGTTCGGAAACGAATACCGGCTGGAACCGGCGGGCGAGTGCTGCGTCCTTTTCGACATGCTTGCGATATTCGTCGAGCGTCGTCGCGCCGACGCAGTGCAGTTCGCCGCGCGCCAGTGCCGGCTTCAAGAGGTTTGAGGCGTCCATCGCGCCGTCTGCCTTGCCTGCGCCAACCAGCGTATGCATCTCGTCGATGAACAGGATTATCTTCCCTTCGGCGCTGGTCACTTCGCTCAGGACAGCCTTCAGGCGTTCTTCGAATTCGCCGCGATACTTTGCGCCGGCGATCAGCGAGCCCATGTCGAGGGACAGCAGCGACTTGTCGCGCAGGCTTTCCGGCACATCGCCATTGACGATGCGCAGCGCCAGGCCTTCGACGATCGCGGTCTTGCCGACGCCCGGTTCGCCGATCAGAACCGGATTGTTTTTCGTGCGGCGTGACAGGACCTGGATGGTGCGGCGAATTTCCTCGTCGCGACCGATGACCGGATCGAGCTTGCCCTCGCGGGCTGCCTCGGTCAGGTCGCGGGCGTATTTCTTCAGCGCGTCATAGGCGTTTTCCGCTCCGGCGCTGTCTGCAACGCGCCCCTTGCGGAGGGACTCGATTGCCGCATTGAGGTTTTGCGCATTGACACTGCCGTTGGCCAGTATCTTGCCCGCTTCGCTGCCGCGTTCCATGGCAATGGCCAAAAGAAGCCGCTCGACGGTGACGTAGGAATCGCCAGCCTTCGTTGCGATCTTCTGGGCATTGTCGAAAATGCGGGCGGTCGTCGGGGCGAGGTAGAGCTGGCCTGCGCCGGAACCTTGTACCTTCGGGCACTTGGCCAGTGCCAGTTCGGTCTGGGTAAGGATTTGCCGTGAGTTGCCGCCGGCGCGGTCGATCAGTCCGGCTGCCAGGCCTTCCTCGTCGTCGAGCAGCACCTTGAGGATGTGCTCGGGGAGAAACTGTTGATGCCCCTCGCGCAGGGCAAGCGATTGCGCAGACTGGACCATCCCGCGCGCGCGATCGGTAAACTTTTCAAGTTCCATGTTTAGATCTCCATGCCCATGCGCCAGCCCCAGGGCAGCCGCGCATGCCATTTGCCGATTCGGCCCCGTAACGGCGACCGTTGAGACAGATGTAGGAACGCAACTTCAAAGATATAAGGGGTTCGCGGACTCGGTTTTGATCGAGCGCAAGAGCCGGGGCGCGCCCGCAAATCGAATATGATTTTACTGTTAACCGATTCTTGTCAGACTCGAACGAGTTTCAGTTTCTTGTCGAGCACGGCTATCACCCGCGCCAGCTCCTGCCCGCGCCGCATGATCAGGCCGGTGGCGGCGACAACCGAATACATGCCCTGCTTGCGC
Source organism: Alphaproteobacteria bacterium (assembly GCA_029979185.1). Taxonomy (GTDB): domain Bacteria; phylum Pseudomonadota; class Alphaproteobacteria; order Rhizobiales; family Beijerinckiaceae; genus Terripilifer. Next base: position 12,792 of record JAPOIA010000030.1, read on the forward strand.
GCCAGCTTGGGGTCCTTCTCGATCCGGTAAAGCGGCACTTCCGAAGTGCGGCGGAAGATGGAAAAGACCGCCTTGTTGGCTGAAAAGTCAATCGCATAATCGCGCCATTCACCCTCGGCGACCTTGCGACCGTACAACCCCAGGATTACGCTGAGTTCGCGGCGGTCGAACGCCACGACCTGCGGCAGCGGCCGGTGCGACTGCGGGTTGGCGCTGGATGTGGCGCTGGATGCGCGCGTGGCTGGTCTGGAAGATGGGGTCCCGCTCGCCGCCGGGCCGTTCTGGGCTTCCGCCAGCCGTTCCGGAAAGTTTATCGGTTCCAAATCTTCCATTCGGTGTCTTCCATTCGGTTGGCCGCTCCTTATACGGGTAATTCTTGGCGCAATTCTCAGCGCAATTCTCAGCCTGTGGCTTGGTCCGGAACATACAGGAAAGGACCACATTTTCTCCAATCATCGCGTGATGGCGGCGGATTCGCAAGTTTTGATCTGATTTCAAGGGAAAAAACCACCAGGCACGCTTCTGGCGCGAGCTTTGCCACGAAGCGCCAAGGGGCGCGCCAAGGGTTGAAAAATTCACAGTTTTGCCGTGATCCGGTCGAATCCATGCCCCGATCGCGAGTGACTATGCAGCATGTTGCTTCGGGATCTGGTTTCGGTTTTCCCGTATTTCGTCAGCCCCCCAGCCCCACGGGAAGACGGAGCCAGATGTTAATCGATTAAGAGCAGCGCTCTGTTCCGAGCGGAAAGAGGCAACAGGGCCGTAGATTTCTATCTACGGCCCTTTTTTTGCGCCATTGCCAGGGCTGGCCTGAGCTGTGGTTCGATGCCCGTTTTCCGACGCAGCATCGGGTTATGCCCATCGCATTTCTCTTGAAAAACCGGCGTTGCGCCTCGATATGGCGGACACGGGTTTCGGTTCCGCTGCCACGCGCGGGACGATACAAGAGCAAATCAGGGGGTTACCGTGAACGATACTGCCGCCAGCCAAAAATCCCACGCCTTCCAGGCCGATGTCAGCCGGTTGCTGCACCTCATGGTGCATTCGGTCTATTCCGACCGGGACGTCTTTCTGCGTGAACTGATTTCCAACGCCTCCGATGCCTGCGAGAAGCTGCGCTTCGAAGCTATTGCCGATCCAGGTCTGGCTACCGATGCGGGAGAGCCCGCCATTTCCATCACTATCGACAAGGATGCCGCGACCCTGACCGTCCAGGACAACGGCATCGGCATGAACGATGCCGATCTCGCCGATGCACTTGGCACGATCGCCAATTCCGGCACTCGCGCCTATCTGGAGAAACTGAAGCAGCAGGAAGCGGCGCAGAAGGGTGGCGCAGCGGCCGGCGATGCAGAAGAAGAGATCGAGGCGGAAACCGGCGCGCCCGCCGGGTCTGCAGCCAGCCTGATTGGCCAGTTCGGTATCGGTTTCTATTCCGCCTTCATGGTGGCGGGCACGGTGGATGTGATCAGCCGCAAGGCCGGCGAAGACAAGACCTGGAAATGGTCCTCGCAGGGAGAGGGAACCTATACTCTCGCAGAGGTGGACACTGGGGAAGCGCCCGCCATCGGCACCCGTGTGATCCTGCATATGCGCGACGACGCGAAGGATTTTCTGGAAACCTGGAAACTGGAATCGATCATCCGCCAGTATTCCGGTTCCATCACCATTCCGGTCGAACTGTTCGACAAGCCGGACGCCGAAGCCCGGCAGGTCACTGACGGCGCCGCCCTGTGGACCCGTTCGAAAAACGACATCACCAGCGATCAATATACCGAGTTCTATAGGGAGATTTCGCGCCAGTTCGATGAACCCGATCTGACCATACACTGGCGCGCTGAAGGGCGGCACGAATATACCGTCGTTGCCTTCATTTCCGGCTCGCGGCCGATGGATCTTTTCGATCCGGCGCGCAAGGGCCGTGCGCGGCTTTATGTGCGGCGCGTGCTGATAACCGACGATGCCGACCTGCTGCCCGGTTGGCTGCGCTTCGTGCGGGTGGTGGTTGATTCCGCCGACATGCCGCTGAACGTGTCGCGTGAAATGATCCAGAAGACACCGGTCTTTACGGCGATCCAGAAGGCCGTCGCCAACCGCATCGTTCAGGAGCTGAAGAAGGTTGCGAAGGACGATCCGGAGAAGTTCGCCAAAATCTGGGACAACTTCGGCGCCGTGCTGAAGGAAGGCATCTACGAGGACTTCGAGCGCCGCGACGATCTGTTCGAAATCGCCCGCTTCGAGACGACGGCATCCGGCGAAGGCCGCCGGTCGCTGGCCGACTATGTGAAGGACCTGCGTCCCAACCAGACCGCGATCTATTACATCGCCGGCGACAACGCCAAGCGGCTTACCGCCAGCCCGCAAATCGAGGGTTTCAAGAAGCGCGGCATCGAAGTGCTGATCCTGTCCGACCCGGTGGATTCGTTCTGGGTTTCCAATGCGCTGGGCTATGACGGCAAGCCGTTCAAGTCCGCTACGCAGGGCGCGGTTGACCTGAAGGATATTCCGCTCACCGATCCGGAAGAGAAACCGGATGCGGATACATCGAAGACCCCCGAAATCGCAGCCTTCATCGAACTGGCCAGGCAGACGCTGGGCGATGACGTCGAGGAAGTGCGCACCACCGATCGTCTTGCGGACAGTCCTGCCTGTATCGTTGCCCCGGACTCCGGCATGGACCGGCGGCTGGAGCGATTGCTCGCCGAACATGGCCGCACGCAGGAACGCTCGAAGCCTGTTCTCGAGATCAATCCCGACCACCAGCTGATCAAGGGACTTGCGGCCAAGGCTGTAGCTCCGGAACACAAGGCCCTGCTCGAGGATGCCGTATGGCTGCTCTACGACGAGGCGAAGCTCGCGGACGGGGAACACCCGGCTGACATGGCTTCATTCGCCAATCGCCTCTTCGCTCTGATGAGCCGGGCGGTCGCCTAGCATGGCGATTGTCGAAACCGCCACATCGGGAATCGCCGTGTGAAACCGAGCGCGGAAGCATTTGCAGGCTTGAGCCTCCGGTCCGCCCGTGACCGGGCTGCGGGCATGTTTGTCGATGCCGGCATCGCGGATGCAGCGTCTGACGCCACAACCCTCTTGTGTCATGCGGCCGGGATCACCCGCGCCGGTCTGATCGGCGACGGCGATGCGCCTTTGCGACCGGACCAACAAAAAGCCTATGCCGCTTCCGTCGAGCGCCGGCTGGCGCGCGAGCCTGTTACGCGGATCGTTGGAAGGCGCGGTTTCTGGGATATTGAATTGCGCGTTGCACCGGACGTTCTGGATCCGCGCGCCGATACCGAAACGCTGGTCGCCGCTGCTCTGGATATTTTCGCCGATCGCCGCCGGGAGCCCTTGCGCATCCTTGATCTTGGTTGCGGCTCCGGCGCGATCATCTGCGCGCTGCTCGACCAGTTCACCGCCGCAAGCGGTCTTGCCGTCGATGTGTCGGCAGCGGCTTGTTCGCTGACGCAGGATAATGCCCGCCTGTGCGGCGTTGCTTCCAGGCTCACCGTCCAGCAGCAGAGCTGGCATTCTGGCATTTCCGGCCAGTACGATCTGGTCGTTTCCAATCCTCCCTATATACGCACCGGCGACCTGCCGGCCCTTGATCCGGAAGTGTGGAACTGGGATCCCGTACTGGCTCTGGATGGCGGCGCCGACGGGCTCGACGCCTATCGCGATCTCCTCCGGCTGACCGTGCCCGCGCTGGATCCCGGCGGCTGGCTGTTGCTGGAAACCGGATACGATCAGGGGCCGGATGTGACGGCGCTGCTCGAGGTTGCCGGGTGGCGCGCTATCCGCGCTTTCCGCGATCTTGGCGGTCATGTGCGTGTGCTGGCAGCCCGCCCGCCGGACAAATGAAAAACGGACGGCCTGGAGCCGTCCGCAAACTTGATGATTGAATTGCCGGGCCGAACGCTTAGTCCTGCACCCAGTGCTTGGCCAGACCAAGCAGCATGAGCAACAGCGTTGCCGACGCCGCCGCAAAGGCGCCGGTCATTGCCATGTCGCCCGGTTCCATATAGCCGAAATAGGCGTTTCTGATGTAGATGCCGACAAAAGCGCCGAGGATGACCAGCATGGCATTGCCGCCTGCGCCAAATCCACGGGGGCCCATAACGCTGTCGGTGATGAAGCCGACGACCAGTCCGCCGCCTACCACGAGGCACAGAAGCAGACCCAAAGTCTGGTTCGAATAGCCATTAAGTTGAAGCAGATCGAGCATTGTTACCCCGGCAATTTGAGCGCTCTACGGATCGAAATTCCGAAGACTGTACAATGCTGCTGGTTAACAATGGCCTAATTGATTATTACAACTTAGAAAATTCAGTCACTTACTATGTCATTGAACGAGCAATGCAAAAACGGGATCGCGGCAATGGACGATATTGAACGGATCCGAAATGACCTGGCTGCCTTCAGTGCAGCCTTGCGCCGGCAGGTCGCGAGCCTCCACGCAAACGGCCGCGACGATCGCCATCAGCACCTGCTGCATGGCCTCGCCTGGTACGCGACATTTATTCATACTTTTCAGGAGGCCTCCGCCTGGCTGGCGCGTTGCGAAGCGTCCGGGCAGCTCGGCTCGGTTGGCCGTTTGACGGGTCAGATCCTGCTCGGCGAACTGGCGGCCGAGTGCCGCGGCGGTATTGCCATGCATCAGCTGGAAGCGATTCGCCCGCAGGATTTCGGCCTGCCCGCAGCAGATTATGCCCTGTTCGATTCGGAACCGTACGCGAGCATTGCGTCTTGGGCGTCTGCCCCGGATTTGCGGGTGCAGTTGACCGGACAGCTGGCGCAGGGCGGGGCGGGCATCGAGACCTTCGGGCTGGAGGACGACCCGGATGCGCGCGCCATGGCGGAGGAAATGCGCCGCTATGGCGATGCCGAAATCCGCCCGCATGCCCATGGCTGGCATGTCGCCAACAGTTACATTCCCGAGACCGTTTTGCGAGGACTCGCGGACCTTGGCGTCTTCGGAATATCGGTAACGGAAGAATTCGGCGGTGCGGGCGCGAGCAAGCTCGCCATGTGCGCCATCACCGAGGAGCTGTCGCATGCCTATATCGGCACCGGCTCGCTTGGCACCCGTTCCGAGATTGCCGCCGAACTGATCCAGACCGGCGGCCGCGCCGGCCAGAAGGAGCGGTTCCTGCCGGCCATTGCTTCCGGGCAAATTCTCCCCGCCGCCGCCTTTACCGAGCCGGAGGCGGGTTCCGATCTCGGCGCGGTGCGCTGCCGCGCCGTGCGCGATGGCGATGACTATGTCATCAATGGCACGAAGATCTGGATCACCCACGCCGCCCGCGCCGACCTGCTCACGCTGCTCGTGCGCACCGATCCGGCAAGCCCCGGCTACCGCGGCCTGTCCATGCTGCTGCTGGAAAAGCCGCGCGGCGACGATGCCAATCCGTTCCCGCTTGCCGGCATGTCCGGCAGCGAGATCGAGGTCATCGGCTATCGCGGCATGAAGGAATACGAAATCGGCTTCGAGAATGTCCGTGTGCCTGCCACAGCACTGCTCGGCCATGAGGAAGGCCAGGGCTTCCGCCAGTTGATGCAGACCTTCGAGACCGCCCGTATCCAGACTGCAGCGCGCGCAACGGGCGTCACACGCGCCGCACTCGATCTGTCGCTGGCCTATGCGAACGAACGCCGCCAGTTCGGCAAGCCGTTGGTCGCCTTCCCGCGCGTATCGAACAAGATCGTGAAAATGTGTACCGAGCTTCTCGCCGCGCGCCTTCTGACATTGTCGGCCGCACGCGCCAAGGACGAAGGCCGCCGCTGCGACTTGGAAGCCGGCATGGCCAAACTTTACGCCGCAAAAGCCGCCTGGTCCGCCGCCGACGGCGCAGTGCAGATTTACGGCGGCAATGGTTTTGCGGTGGAATCGCCGGTCTCGCGCGTGCTTTGCGACGCACGGATTCTCAGCATCTTCGAAGGTGCAGCGGAAATACAGGCGCAGATCATTGCTCGGCGCATGCTGGAGGGGTGAGGGGCAAGGCCCAGGAAACAGCCACATCCCCGGACACCGCATCGCGGTGATCCGTGACCCAGAGCCACGAGCACAGTCCTTGCCCCATCTGGCCTCTTGTT
>JAPOIA010000310.1 GCA_029979185.1 Alphaproteobacteria bacterium
TCTCGGTGGTATATTCGGCCTCACCAGTCCCCAGCGTGCCGGTCTGAAAGCTTACCCAGACAAAGACGATGACGATGGCGATCAGCGCGACCATGGGTATGAGCGCCATCGGCAGAAATGGCGAAATCGAAATACCTTTCCTCGACAGGTAATTTCTCACAGCCATTCGCATGGGGTAAACCTCGGTTCAGTGAACGAGTTGTCGAATAATCTACGGACAGCCGCAGACAGGCATAGAGCCCGCGGGGAACTCCATGCCTTCAGGGAACGTCAATACGATTTCGGCATCAGCGGCGGCGGCCCCGGCCCCGCAGGATCTTCTTGATCTTGCCCTGATAGACACCGATCTTGATGCCCTTCTGGGCTTCTTCGACCGCACGCTGGACCGTTCCGACCAGCAGCTTGGCCTCAGGATATTTGGTGCGGGTATCCTGAATCAGCTTCTTCGAATGCGATCCGGGATAGATTTCAAGATCGTAGGCGCCGTGTTCCCAAAGAAGCTTCTGGCCTTCCTCAGTCTGCGTGAACACGGTGAACAGTTTGCCGACATTCGGATGCTCGGCATTTGCCGGGACGCCCAGGTTGATGATGACCTGATAGATAGCTTCCTTCGGAACCGCATGTCCGAGCGGAGCGCCACGGCGCTGATAGCGAACCGTTGCATCGCGACCGCAGTCGAAAATCAGCATTGCAAATTCGCCACTCGCCAGCTTGTCAAGACTGTTGCAGCTGATGAAACCGCCGATCTGCGGCTTGAGCCGCGTGACGTAATCGAGAATCCACTTCTCACCAAGCATGTCGGGCGCGGCGAACTGATAGAAGCCGGTGACATAGGGTGTCGTCAGGATCTGCCCCTTCCACTTGGGCTTCAGCAGATCCTCCATGCTCTTGGGAATATCGTCGCCCTTGACGAGGTTTTTGTTGTAAACGATCCCGGCCACACGAGAGGCCACCGCAACGCCCACGCCGCCGGGATTAACCCGGTCAAAGGCTGCGTCCTTCGGCTGGGGCCGTTCGATCAGGGCGTTCCAGTCAATTTTCTGCAACATCCCGGTCTTGAGCCCGGATTCCATATGGTTTGTGCCGAGAAATACGTCCGTACTGGATTTCTGTTTGGCGTTATGCTCCTGGGTCAAGCGGCCGAGGATCGCAGGAAAGCTGCCGCCCTGGGTGAACTGCAGCTTGATGTTTGTGCCATAACGCTTGTTCATCGCGTCGATCATGGCCTGAATGCCGACATCGCCACCAAAATGCCCCTCGGTCCAAAGGACTTTCAGTACGCCTTCCTTCTTGGCGGCAGCAATGACCTTTTCAAGCTCGGGCGAGCGAGCCGCTGCCGGTCCGCCAGCGAGCAATGGCAATGCCAGTGCGCCCGCACCGATAGCCAGTTTCATGGCAGAAATAATACGATTTGACATCAGGTCTCTCCCTCCCGGTTGTGGCAACCGCCTAACGGAACTCTGGCCGTTTCATCCCAAGTTTTTCCGGATGTTGGGCTATCGCGATTGCAGTGTCAACAAGGCGCTGGCTGTCTCGCTGCAGCCGCAGGCAGATCCCGGACACTGAAATCCGGCGCGCGGCCCGTTGCAGGCGCCGCGCACCGGAGCGCTCATTATCAGCGGTCAACCACGCTTGCGGCCGCGCAAAATCTTCTTCAGCTTGTTCTGGTATACGCGCAGATTGATACCATCCTTGGCCTGCTGCACCGTGCGCTGGACGGTGTCAAACATGAATTTTGCATCGGGATATTTCTTCTTGAAGCTGTCCACCAACTGCTTGGATTCCGAGCCCGGATAGATCTGCAGGTCATAGGCGCCATGTTTCCACAGCAGGTCCTGACCTTCCTTGGACTGTGTGAAGGCAATGAAAAGCTTCGCCGCATTGGGATGCTCGGCATTTGCCGGAACACCCAGATTGACGATGCTGTTGCGAATGATTTCCTTCGGCACGACGTGACCAAGAGGCGCTCCGCGCCGTTGATAGCGGATCGTGGCGTCACGGCCGCAATCGAAGATCAGCATCGCAAACTCGCCGCTCGCCAGCTTGTCGAGGCTGTTGCAGCTGAAAAATCCGCCGATCTGAGGCTTCAGGCGCTTGGCGTACTCCAGCATGTACTTTTCGCCAAGCACGTCCGGAGCCGAGAATTGATAAAAGCCCGTAATATAAGGGGTCGTGGCGATTTGCCCTTTCCATTTCGGCTTGAGCACGTCTTCGATGCTCGTCGGGATATCAGCGCCCTTGACGAGATTGGTATTGTAGACGATGCCGACGACACGCGAGGCGACAGCTACGCCGACCCCTTCGGAATTCACTCTGTCAAAAGACGCATCCTTCGGGGCCGGCCGTTCGATCAGCGCGTTCCAGTCAACTTTCTGGAGCAAGCCCGTCTTGAGGCCGGAATACATGTGATTGGCGCTGCCGAGAAAGATGTCGGTGCTGGATTTCTGCTTGACCTTGAACTCCTGCGTCAACCGGCCAAGATTTGCAGGAAAACTCCGCCCCTGCGTGAACTGCAGCTTTACATTCGTGCCATATGTCTTGTTCATGGCGTCGAGCATGGCCTGAATACCGACGTCGCCGCCGAAATGTCCTTCGGTCCACAAGACCTTCAACACGCCTTCCTTCTTGGCGCCCTCGATAACCTTCTCAAGCGCCGCGGAACGTGCAGCGGCGCTTCCAGCGAGCAGCGGAAGCACTAAAGCGCTAGCGCAGGCGACCGCAAGCGCGGTCTTCGAAATTGCAGATATACGGGTTGCAGTCATGGCAATCCCTCCCTGATTTTCATTTGGGTTTGTTTTTGACTAGGCGATTTCCAAGCCGGACCAAACGATGGGCCATAGGAAAAGCCCTGTCAATATTCGCGCTACTTTGCAAAACAGTCAGGTGGAATCGGCATTTCTGCGAACATAGTCATCTCTGTTCACGGAGCATTTGCTCACGGCGCATGTCCTAACGGCGACAAATGCCATGGCAACTTGATGCCACGTGTCTCTTTCCGGACGGGTTCGAGCCCTCACGCAGCTTGCCCCTGCCTGCTATCGCGCGCACAATGGCGCAAAC
>JAPOIA010000311.1 GCA_029979185.1 Alphaproteobacteria bacterium
CCCACGTCACGTAGCCTTCGTCGTCCTCAACGCTGTACCAATCGAGTTGGAGGACCTTGTCGGTCGCGAGCTCGACCTCCCGGCCGTCGGGGGTGGCGCCGCGGATCTCCATCATGCCCGCGCTGCGGAAGACGGCATCGCCATCGGCGTCAGCAACATGCTGTTCGTCAAGGCAAGCATGCCGGAAGAGAAAGTCTACCGCATCGTCAAGGCGATGTTCGATCATCTCGACGAGTTCAAGAAGGAAAACGCCAGCGCGCGCCAGATCGTTCCGGCACAATCGTTGAGGCTGAACATCCCGCTGCATCCGGGCGCTGAACGCTATTTCAAGAAAAAATAAGAAGCGCTGTGGCGCAAGTCGCAGAAGACGCATGGGTGCTACAGTATCCATGCGCTTTGGCGTTGCGTTTCGCGTCAGGTGCGCGATGAACAATGCGTGGATCAGGACTGTTCTATGTACAGCGCCATAAGCCGGTATCTCAACCTGGAGTCGATGCTGAACGGCATCGCTATTGCTCTTGGCCTTTATCATCTGAGCCTGTTGTCGGGACTGTTTACGGTCTCGACCATGGAGATCCGCCTGACGCATCTGATGCTGGCGCTGTGTCTGGTGTTCTGGAGCTATCCCCTCGTTGAACGTGCGAAGGGTACGCGCTTCGATCTTGTCCTTTCCAGTTTCCTCGCGCTTGCCGGCATCGCGGCATCGGTCTGGCTGCTGAGCCGCTGGCAGGAAATCGCCTTCAGTGGCGGTGAAACCGAAGCGCGCGACTTTTATGCCGGTGCGGTGATCGTCATTCTCGTCTTCGAGGCAGCCCGGCGCGGCGTCGGGCTTGTGCTTGCTTTGATCGCGCTCGCTTTCTTTCTCTATCCTTTTGTGAGCCCTTATCTGCCGGGCCTGATGAATTCACGGGGCTACAGTTTCGAGCGGATCGTGCTGTTCCTGACTACGGATACGCAAGGTGTATACGGCATTCCGATCGGCGTAGCGGCCAGCTACATTATCGTCTTCACCATATTCGGTGCATTCCTGAATCGCTTCGGCGCAGGTGATTTTTTCTTCGAGATTTCGAGCCGGGTAACGCGCAACACGCGCGCGGCGGGCGCCAAGACGGCGGTACTGTTTTCCACATTGCTTGGCATGATTTCAGGATCGGCCGCCGGCAATGTCGCCGTAACCGGAACACTCACAATTCCGATGATGAAGCGCGAAGGCTATGCGCCGCATCAGGCCGGGGCGATCGAGGCAGTGGTGTCAACGGGCGGCCAGATCATGCCACCGGTTATGGGGGCTGCGGCCTTCATCATGGCCGAGATCGTTGGCGTGCCGTATGTCGAGATCATGCGTACGGCGCTGATTCCGGCGCTGCTGTTCTTTGTCTCCATTTTTGTCATGGTGCATTTGCAGGCGGTACGGCGGAACATCAAGGCCGTTCCGGTGGAGAGTCTTTCGACAGCGCCGTGGTGGCGTGTCCTGTTCGATGGCAGCCGGTTCGTGATTGCGTTCGGCATACTGCTTGCCTTCATGCTGACCGGCTATTCGCCGTTCAAGGCGTCGTTCTGGGCGCTGATTGCACTTGTCGTGATGGAAGTGCTGTGGGTGCGCAAACTCGACCGCGCCTTCTGGGAGCGCTTCTTCGGCGCACTGGCCGATGGCGCACGTAGCGTTGCGCCGATCTCGGCTGCCTGTGCGGCGGCGGGTATCATATCGGGCGTACTGGCGATCACCGGGCTCGGCGCGAAGATTGCCACGATCATCCAGTTATTGGCGGGCGGGCAGCTCATCGTCGCCCTGTTCCTGACGATGATTGCTGCAATCATCCTCGGCATGGGGCTGCCGACAACCGCGGCCTATCTAATCCTGGCAACCGTCATTGCCCCGGCGCTGACGAAGTTCGGCCTGTCGCCGCTGACGGCCCATTTCTTCGTCTTTTACTATGGCTGCATTTCCACTATCACGCCGCCGGTGGCGCTGGCGTCCTATGTGGCCGCTGGCATAGCCGGCGCGCGCATCAGCGATGTGGGCTGGACAGCGCTGGTTTATGGACTGACGAGCTACATCCTGCCATTCGCCTTCTGCTTCGGTCCCGGCCTGTTGCTGCAAGGCACGGCGATTGAGAATGTCCTTGCGGCCATAACGGGCCTAGCCGGAAGTTTCGCGCTGGCGGTGGGGATTGTCGGTTGCCTGAAGACACCACTTGGCTGGTCGGCCCGCCTTGCCGCGGGTGCAGCGGGTCTGCTGCTGCTGTTCCAATCGATCCCATCGGCTGTCGGCGGTACCATCCTGCTTGCCGGCCTGGTCCTGTGGCAGGCAAGGCAGGGGAAAGCAGTGGTAGACAATTGAGGTATCGGGACGAACCTGCTTGCATCGACAGCTTGGCCTTGAAAGGAGTGACGGCGTAATTTTCAGACAGGAGGCAATATTGCGAACTCTATTGATTTTGGCGCTGGCGGCAGCGCCGATGGCCGGATGCGCCACGGTGACACGTGGAACCACCAATCAGGTGCAGGTCCAGTCGGAACCGCCCGGCGCCCAGGCGCGGACCTCTCTCAACCATGTTTGCACCACGCCCTGCACCCTGCAGGTGCCTCGCCGGGCTGAATTCAGCGTCGTATTCTCCAAGCCGGGCTATCAGGACCAGACAATCGATGTGAAGACGCAGATTGCAGGCAACGGAGCGGCCGGATTTGCAGGCAATGTCCTCGTCGGCGGGGTCGTCGGCATGGGGGTGGACGCCTATACCGGCGCGACGCTTGAGCATGTGCCTAATCCGGTGCGGGCGCAGCTGGCGCCCGTTGCCCGTCCGCCAGAGGCTCGGAGGGAGCGGCCAAGGCGAGGAAATCGCCGCAGCCGCCGTGCAGCGCCGTCGTCCTAGGAGGGCGCATTCCGGCATGATCCGGCCCGCGCGCGTGCCGTCGCTGGCTACTCCGGAAAAGGCCCGCATTTTGTCCGTAATTTTCGTTCATGGCTATGGACATGCCCGGGCCGCTTTGCTACATGCGGGCTCTGGCCGCGCCACCTTGCCTTGATCGGGGTGAAAGGGCGGATTTTGATGGGCGC
>JAPOIA010000312.1 GCA_029979185.1 Alphaproteobacteria bacterium
AGCAAGAACGCCAAGATGGAACTCGGTTATCGCTACTTGAATCTCGGCAAGTGGGGCAATGCGAAGACGGCCAATACGGCGCATGACTTCCGGATTGGTTTTCGCTACAATATCGACTGACATACTTGTCATTGACGAATGGATTGCATAGTCCCGTGGCGCGAAAGCGTTGCGGGACTTTCCGTTACGGCGAGGGGCATGCCGTTACCGGATCGTGTTACGATCAATATGCTAGGCGTGGAGCCAATCTCGTGCAACATTGCCGCAGCCGCAAGAGGACCCTTGACGTGCGAAGCGGAAACCAATATTCGCAGCGGCGGGCCACCTCTCCCCAACGAGAGGCAACCATCTGAAAGGGTGGATTACATGACCGCTATCGCAAAACCCGGTACCAAGCCGGCGAATCCCAATTTCTCTTCCGGCCCCTGCGCCAAGCGCCCCGGCTGGTCCCTCCAAAATCTCACCGATGCGCCTCTGGGCCGTTCGCACCGCGCCAAGGTAGGCAAGGGAAAGCTGAAGCTCGCCATCGACCTGACGCGCGAAGTGCTTCAGATTCCTGACGATTATCGCATCGGCATCGTGCCTGCCTCCGACACCGGCGCCGTCGAAATGGTGCTGTGGTCGCTGCTTGGCGCGCGCGGCGTCGACATGCTGGCATGGGAAAGTTTTGGTCAGGGCTGGGTGACCGACGTCGTCAAGCAGCTGAAGCTGGAAAACACCCGTACCTTGAAGGCTGAATACGGTGCGATCCCCGATCTTTCACAGGTGAATTTCGATAATGACGTCGTCTTCACCTGGAATGGCACCACCTCTGGAGTACGAGTTCCCAACGCGGACTGGATCCCGGCCGACCGGGCCGGGCTGACCATCTGCGATGCAACCTCTGCCTGCTTCGCCCAGTACCTCGATTATTCCAAGCTCGATGTGGTGACCTTCTCCTGGCAGAAGGCGCTGGGCGGCGAGGCCGCGCATGGCATGGTCGTTCTGAGTCCACGAGCCGTCGAACGCCTGACGAGCTATGCGCCGGCATGGCCTCTGCCGAAGATCTTCCGCCTCACCAACAACGGCAAGCTGATCGAAGGCATCTTCGTTGGCGAAACCATCAATACGCCGTCTATGCTGTGTGTCGAAGATTATATCGATGCGCTCGAATGGTCGAAGTCGATTGGCGGTCTCGATGGTCTGGTGCAGCGCGCCGACCGCAATGTCGCTGCAATGGCCGCCTGGGTTGCAAAGACCGACTGGGTGGATTTCCTTGCCGAAAGCGAGGACATCCGGTCCAACACATCCGTTTGCCTGAAGGTCGTCGACCCGGCTGTTGCGGCGCTGCCTGAAAAGGAACAGGCTGCTTTCGTCAAGGCGCTCGTTGCTGCGGTCGAGGCGGAACAGGCCGGTTACGACATCGACGGATATCGCGATGCTCCTCCGGGCCTGCGCGTCTGGTGCGGTGCGACGGTTGAAACTGCCGATGTGCAACATTTGACAGTGTGGCTCGACTGGGCCTTCGCTACGGCCAAGGCCAATATGGCAACCGCAGCCTGATCTGCCTGCACCGCGCGGTGCAGCGCAATGCTGCGCCGCCAATCGCTGTCCGGACACCTTTTCCAACAGTATCCCAATCCCGTCCGCAAGCGCTGTTGCGCCTTCCGGATCTAATGAACAAGGACATGACTCATGGCCCCTCGCGTTCTCATTTCCGACGCCCTTTCTGAAGCTGCAGTACAGATTTTCCGTGACCAGGGCGTTGAGGTCGACTTCCAGCCCAATCTCGGCAAGGACAAGGAAAAGCTGGCAGAGATCATCGGCAACTACGACGGCCTTGCCATTCGCTCTGCTACCAAGGTCACAGCGAAGCTGCTCGAAAAGGCAACCAATCTGAAGGTGATCGGCCGCGCAGGGATTGGTGTCGACAACGTCGACATCCCCGAAGCAACGGCACGCGGCATCATCGTGATGAATACGCCGTTCGGTAATTCCATCACCACGGCAGAGCACGCTATTGCGATGATGTTCGCGACCGCCCGCGAGATTCCCCAGGCCGATGCTTCGACGCAGGCCGGAAAATGGGAAAAGAACCGCTTCATGGGTGTTGAAATTACCGGCAAGACGCTGGGTATCATCGGCTGCGGCAATATTGGTTCGATCGTTGCCGAGCGCGCAATTGGCCTGCGCATGCGGGTCATAGCATTCGACCCCTTCCTGAGCCCTGAACGAGCCCTTACGCTGGGCGTCGAAAAGGTCGATCTCGACACGCTTCTGGCGCGCGCCGATTTCATCACTCTGCATACCCCCCTGACGCCGCAGACACGGGGCATCATGGGCGCGGCGAACCTCGCCAAGACCAAGAAGGGCGTGCGCATCATCAACTGCGCGCGCGGCGAACTGGTGGACGAAGCTGCGATGCGTGCAGCGCTTGATTCCGGCCATGTGGCAGGCGGCGCTTTCGACGTCTTCTCGGAAGAGCCGGCAGTGAACAATCCGCTGTTCGGGCATCCGAATGTTGTCTGCACGCCGCACCTTGGCGCATCCACAACCGAGGCACAGGAGAATGTCGCCCTGCAGGTGGCCGAACAGATGTCCGATTACCTGATGCGCGGCGCAATCTCCAATGCGATCAACTTCCCTTCGATTACCGCCGAGGAAGCGCCGCGTCTGAAGCCGTTCATCGCCCTGGCGGAGAAACTCGGTTCATTCGCCGGACAGCTTACCGAAACGGGTGTGAAGAAGCTCACGATCACCTATGAAGGCCAGGTTGCCGAACTCAAGATTCGCGCGCTCACGGCCGCTGCGATCGCGGGCTTCCTGCGTCCGATGCTTTCGGATGTGAACGTAGTCTCGGCTCCCGTCGTTGCGAAGGAACGCGGCATCACCATCGACGAAGTGACGCGCGCTGCCGAGGGCGACTACGAATCTCTGGTTACCGTCACGGTGGTGACAGAACGGCAGGAGCGTTCCGTGTCCGGCACTGTCTTCCACGATGGCAAGCCGCGTATCGTCAATATCAAGGGCATCAAGGTCGATGCCGAATTTGCGCCTACGATGAT
>JAPOIA010000313.1 GCA_029979185.1 Alphaproteobacteria bacterium
CTGCTTTCTTGTCACGCATCTTGGTGACAAAGCTTTCCAAAACCTCACCCTCATGATCAACGGCCCGCCAGAGATAGTGTCGCTCTCCGTTGACCTTCACGAAGACCTCATCCAAGTGCCACTGCCAGCGGCTGGACTTCAAGCCAGCGATCCGGCGCTTTCTGATCTCTGATGCAAACATCGGCCCAAAACGCTGCCACCAAAATCGAACCGTCTCATGACTAATTTCGATACCGCGTTCGTGGAGTAGATCTTCGACATTCCTCAGCGACAGCGGAAACCGGACATAAAGCATCACGGCCAGGCGGATGATCTCAGGGCTGGTTTTGAAATACTTGAAGGGGGAGCGTTTGGTCATAACCAGACGCTAGTTTGGCCCCTGCCCTGCCTCAAGTGGAGTTCTTCTGACAAGACCCGCATGACGATATCAGCCCGCCATGGTGAGAAAATGCGAAAATTCTGGCCTAGGATGGCGGAAGGTCGGGTATCGGAACACCCTAACCAACCCGCTGCGATATTGGTCGTCCATATGAATTGGCGGAAGCGGCAGAAACGATGGCTTGAGCGTCGATCTCGAAATGCCGGTGCAGATCTCCGACGGTCCCGCTCTGCCCAAAATGATCGACCCCAAGTGCGGCGACGCGGTGTCCGTTTACCCCACCCAGCCATGACAGTGTTGCAGGGTGACCGTCGACCACCGACACAAGCAGACAATGAGCAGGCAGATCTTCCAGCAAGCGTTCAACATGCGAGCGCGCAGTCTCGATCCCTTGGGCACGTGCGCGGCCTGCTGCGGCCCATCCTGCATGCAGCCGATCTGCAGAGGTGACCGCCAGCACACCGATATCGCGTCGATCATTTCCAATCCGGCCTGCGGCCTCTATCGCTGCCGGGGCAACCGCACCCTGATAAACAATCACAACCTCTGCATTCGGCCCGGGCTTTCGCATCCAGTAGGCACCGTCCGTAACGCCCTGGCGGAAAGCTTCGTCGCGCGGCGACCGGATCTGTTCAACCGGGCGCGTCGACAGGCGCAGGTAGACCGCGCCGCCGGACCCATCGGGCAGCCATGTGCGCGGCGCGGGCGTGGATGGGTCTTGCCTTTGCATAAAGTCGAACCCCCAGTCCATGATCACCGACAATTCATCGGAGAAGGCGGGTTCGAACGAGGCCAGGCCAGGCTGGCTCATTCCGATCAAAGGCGTCCCGATCGACTGGTGCGCACCGCCTTCCGGCGCCAGCGTGACACCTGACGGCGTCCCGGCAATCATGAAACGGGCATCCTGATAACAGGCATAGTTCAGCGCATCGAGGCCACGACAGACGAACGGATCATACACCGTCCCGACCGGCAGCAACCTTGTGCCGAACAGAGAATGGCTAAGCCCCGCCGCAGCGAGCGCCAGGAACAGGTTCATCTCGGCGATGCCCAGCTCCAGATGCTGCCCCTCCGGAGAGAACACCCATTTCTGGCTCGACGGGATGTTCTCGGCCCGGAACGTGTCCGACCGGGGATCGCGCGCGAACAGGCCGCGACGGTTGACCCACGGGCTGAGACCGGTCGAGACCGTCACGTCAGGTGACATCGTCAGGATATGGCGTGCAAGGTCGCTTTCAGATTTCGCGAGGCGGTCGAGTATCTTGCCGAACGAGGCTTGTGTCGACTGCACCGCCTCGTCCAGCCAGACCGGCCCCGCCACCGGATGGACAGGTGCGTCAAGGCGGCGCGCGCCATGCGCGAAAAACGGCGTCCGGTCGAGAAAGGACTGGAACCCTTCCGGGTCGGCCACTGTCGCGAAGCGGTCCCACTCTGCGCCATGCGGCACGCACAGGTGGGATTGCAGCGTCTCCATCTGCGCAGGGGTCATCAGCCCGGCATGATTGTCCTTGTGTCCGGCCAGCGGCGTGCCCCATCCCTTAACTGTATAGGCCAGGAACACCGTGGGGCGATCATCGGTGACGCTGGCGAAAGTGTCAGACAAGGTGCGCAGGCAATGACCGCCGAGATTGTTCATCAGGTCGTTCAGCTCGGTGTCGCTGCGCCGCTCGATCAGCTCAGAGACGGCGCCTTGGTCGCCGAGATCGTCCATAAGCCGCTCACGCCACGCCGCGCCCCCCTTGAAGGTGAGCGCCGAATAGAGCGCGTTCGGGCAATTGTCGATCCAGTCGCGCAGCGCCTCGCCCCCTGGCTCGGCGAAGGCGGCCTGTTGCAGGGCGCCGTACTTGACCCGCACAACGCGCCAACCATATGCGGTGAAGATGTTTTCGACCCGCTGCCACAGCCCTTCGCGCACCACGCCGTCCAGCGACTGACGGTTGTAGTCGATGATCCACCAGGTATTCCGCAGGTCGTTCTTCCAGCCCTCCTGAAGACATTCGTAGATATTGCCCTCGTCCAGCTCGGCATCGCCAACCAGCGCCACCATTCGCCCCTCGGTCCGCCCATTTGCCCAGCCATGAGCGTGGACGTAGTCCTGAATCAGTGACGCAAAGGCCGTGACCGCCACGCCCAGACCGACCGACCCGGTCGAAAAATCCACGTCGTCTACATCCTTGGTACGGCTGGGATAGGATTGAACCCCGCCCAGGCCACGAAAATTTTTCAGGTTTTCCAGGCTCTGGTTGCCCATCAAATACTGCATTGCGTGAAAGACCGGCCCCGCGTGCGGCTTTACAGCCACGCGATCCTCGGGCCGAAGCGCGGTGAAGTAGAGCGCCGACATGATCGACACCATCGACGCGCAGGAGGCCTGATGCCCACCTACTTTAACGTCCTGGTCGCCTTTGTCGCGCAGGTGGTTCGCATTGTGGATCATCCAGTTGGATAGCCACAGCAGGCGTTTTTCCAGCGTCGCGAGATGGCTGATGTCGGCTTTTGTCATGGCGGTGCTTTCCAGGTTGGCGCAACGGAGATCTGATTAACGGCCATTCTGGCGCAACTGGTGCGGCAAGTGGTGCTTAAGTTGATAGCGATCTTTACAAATTGTGAAATTTTCTGCAGTCTCTGCCAAACTCAACAGCATAA
>JAPOIA010000314.1 GCA_029979185.1 Alphaproteobacteria bacterium
TTCAGCCCCTCGTCGCTGTTCAGCGAAACGTCCACCGGGCGCATGCGCGACCAGCTCCATATCCGGATGGTCTTGCCGCTATTGCGATCAATTATTCCGCAATGCTGGATCAACGCAGAAACCACGCGAATAGTGAACGCTCCGCGGGAAAAACCGAACAGCAATACCTTGTCGTCCCGGTCACGATAATGCCGACAGAGGGACTCATAAAGCTGGCGCGCGTTACGGGCCATGCCGTATCCGAATGCTCCGCCAAGATAGCGAAGCAGCTTGAAGCCCTCGGTACCGACGCCATCGTCATAGAAAACGACCTGATCGCCGCCACTGGTATCGATGGTCTGATAGATACGCCAAATATTCGTACGCTCGATCTTGCCGGAATAATTTCCCGTGCCATCGGATAGAAGGATGACTTTTCGCCCGGTCATGGCGTTTCCCCCTCGATTTCGCCGCTGGCAGATTTCTCGCTGTCACAGCAACTATGGAGCGATCACGGCAGCATGGCTGACACCGCCAACTGCAAGAGAAATTGAAAGCTAAAACAAGCTTTACTGCAAGAAATGGATTCAGATCATGGACAAGGCAACCAGCCTGGACGTCCGTATAGTCGGCAACTGCCGGCGTCAGCTGCCATGCTCACGTTCGTACGATGCTCCTTCCAGCCGCAGGACGAGACAGTCGTCTTCCCCGAACTTTCGACGCTCGACGGCTTGAAAACCGATCCTGCGATAGAAGCGGATTGCCCGTTCATTACTTGCCAATGGGTCAATCAGTACAGCAGCCACGTCAGGAGCGGCAAAACAACGTTCGAGAGCCTGACGCATCATCTGCCTTCCGTAACCCTTCCCGAGACAATCCGGCTCGCCGATCCAGATGTCGATGGCGCGCAGACCGGCCTCGCAATCACCCCAGTAATGCGTTTCCTCTTCATGCGGATCGATGATCTGGATAAAACCGATCGGTCTGCCGACCAGTTCCGCCATCAGCAATTTCGCGCCAAGGCACATCCTGTGCGATCTCCGCGTCCCAGTCCCAGCCACCGTCTTCGCCGCTTATTGCAACAATATGCGGCTCGCTGTCCCACTGCCGTAGCAGTGGAATGTCAGCAAGGCGCGCGCGCCTCAATATAATCGACACTCCCGTCATGGCCTTGCGAGAACACCGCCGGCGAGTGGCTCCTTCACGCCGGTCGTAGTCGGCCAGCTCAGTGGCAGTCCTTTCGACGAGCGAACCGCAAGATACGCGAAAGCTTCCGCCTCCATGGCGTCACTCGACCAGCCCATCTCGTCGGCGGTCTTTACCTGACACGGCATACGGCGCAGCTCGGACATAAGTGTCGGGTTCCGCGCACCACCGCCGCAGATAACTGCCAGCGAGGGTTTTTCCTCCATGCGGCCGATAGCCAGCGCAATCGCCATGGCTGTGAATGCCGTCAGGGTTGCGGCAGCGTCCCCTGTCGACAGACCCGCGACAGCCTCGCGGGAGAAATCGTTACGGTCGAGGGATTTCGGCCAGGGCTTCGCGAAATAGGGTTGCGACAGCAGCGTGCCGAGAACGGTCTGATCGGCAATTCCTGCCGCAGCAGCTGCGCCATCGGCGTCACATGGCTCGCCTGTACGCTCCTGGATGAGATCGTCGATCAGCGCATTACCCGGCCCGGTATCGAATGCTATCGGATCGTCCTTGCGATTGCCGACAAGGGTCATGTTGGCGACACCGCCTATATTCACGACGGCAACCGGCCCGAACACATCGGCACTTCCAACTAATGCCCTGTGATAGGCGGGCGCCAGCGGAGCACCCTGCCCGCCTGCGGCTACGTCTGCAGCGCGCATGTCATAAACAACCGGAATATGCACGGCACGCGCCAGCGCCTCTCCATTACCGATCTGCACGGTAAGCCTGTCATCGGGCCGGTGCAGCACGGTCTGCCCATGAAATCCGACTACATCGATACTGTCGCGCGGAATGTTGTGCTTCGCGAGAAACGCACCCAACGCCTCGGCGTGACGGGCATCGATCATGGTCTCGGCCTCGGCGACAGCTCGTGGCCGCTGATGGCGCTCGGTGATCGCGCGCGCATCATCCAGCGCCTGACGCAACAGCGAGCGGTCGGCAAAGGAATAATCGAACGACAGGAACGGCCCGCGCCGGACCACAAACTCGCCATCCGTCTCGATCAATGCGACATCGACGCCGTCCATGGATGTGCCGGACATGAAGCCGATGGCGCGGGTCAGTTTGCCGGTCATAGTCATGGATATTTTCCATCTATCAGGGTTGCGGATACAGGCAGGCACAGTGACCGGAACAATTAATCACCAGATTCGTTAATGCTACAGAAAGGAGTTCCATCATGGCAATCTTCAGTTCACGCCGCTTCAATATCGCGGCTGTCGTATTCCCTATGATCGCCTCCATGCTCTTCGGCCTCGGGGTCGTGCCCGTCCTGGCTTTCGGGCCGCTGAAAGCGGAAGCTGCATGGCTTATTCCGCTTGTCGTCGCTACAAGTTTGCTTGCAGGCGCAATCTTGTCATGGTTCATCGCGCCAAGATTGCGGCTGCAACACCGCGGTGACGGCATATCTGGATAACGGCGGCCTCAACAACAGCTATCAGCGGCCTTCCGATCCGGTTATCCGCAGGGCCTGCGCCTGAAGCTTCAACCGCAGCAGCGCCTTGCGTGCTTCGCTCGACATCGCCGCTTCCGGCGCCAGCAGGTTTTTTCTCTCTATCGCATTCATTAATGCGGTTCTACCAATTCTATCCTGAAAATTTAAATTTGCATCAGAGTTAATAATTTTTTCAATTAGTTTGGATCTTTTATTGGAGATATAAAAAATTAAATGAGAATTACCTTCTAAAATCTTTTTATTAATATCTGCTCCTTTTGATATTAAAATATCAAACATTTTCTCATCGTCATTTTTTAGCGCATAAGCTAATGGAGTTAGGCCTTCAAAATCATTTATATTTAAAGAAATACCCTCTTCAATCATCTTTTGGACTTTATCGTAGT
>JAPOIA010000315.1 GCA_029979185.1 Alphaproteobacteria bacterium
CGGCCGTTTCGGCCTCAACATCGTCTCGGGCTGGAACCCGCGCGAGTTCAACATGATGGGCGTTGCGCTGAACGAGCACGACGACCGCTATGCCTATTCGGAAGAATGGATACGCATCGTCAATCGCGTCTGGAGTGAGGACGAACCGTTCGATAACGAAGGCCGGTTCTACAAGGTCAAGGATGTTCTCAGCCGGCCGAAGCCATGGTTCAAGCAGCGGCCCGTGCTGGTCAGCGCCGGCAATTCGCCGACCGGTCGCGCATTCGCCGCGAACAATGCCGACTGCCTGTTCACCGCCATCCCGAAGCTCGACGCCCTGCCTGAAAAAATCGCCTCCTTTCGCTCGCTCGCCCCTCCCGGACAGATCCGCAACATCTTCTCCAGCATGCACATGATGTGCCGCCCGACGCGCAAGGAAGCGCAGGACTATCATCGCTATATCGTGCATGAAAAAGGCGATTGGGAAGCCGCAGAATATGCCGCCAGTTTCCGCGGCCAGCGGCTGAACAGCTGGATGCGCGAGGACGACGACATCAAGGCGCGGCTTATCAGCGGCGCGGGCTATCCGGTTGTCGGCTCCTATGACGATGCGGCGGAGACCATCAAGACGCTGCACGGGATGGGCCTCGACGGCGCGGCCATGGGAATGATCAACTACATCGACGACTTCCACCACATACGCGATGGACTGATCCCGCGGCTGGAACGACTTGGCCTGCGTGAGCCACTGAAGCGTTGACCGCAGCGGGACGGCGCAGTAGCGCCGCGGCCGCTCTGCTTACGGAGCGGCGTAGCCCAGCAGGCGGTCGAAGACCTGCTTGGCAGCGCCGGCATCCACCGAAGCGCCGCGCCAGCCGACGATCTGGTCCGGGCGGATCAGCGCGAAGGGGGCGCCGTATAGATCGGCGGCAACCGGCTCATCGCGCAAGTCCACAACCTTGATATCGAGGCCGCGCCGCTGCGCTTCGTGCTCGAAGGCCTTCACGGTGGATGCCTCGTCGGCAAAGGCCAGCAGCGTCCAGTTGAAACCGAAAAGATCGAACAGCGAGGAGCCATCCTCGCGCCAGACATGCGGCGCGCGCCCCCCGGGCTTGCCGGTCGGCACATAAACGCCCGGAATGTCGTTGGGCTTGGGCGCATTGTCATGGCAGATGGCCGGCGATGAATCGTAGCGATAGCCGAAGGTGAAGCCGGGAATGGTGAATTCCTCACGCCCGTGCCGGGCAAAATAGGCCCCTGCCCGCTTGCGTGCCGCTTCGCCAGCGCGCCCCTCGTCCTCGATCGCCGGGGACGGCACGTATAAACCGACAGAGTCCGCAAAACCTGCCGCAAAGCGCGTATTGCGATGGGCTATCGGCTTGCGCTCAATTTCGTAACTGTCCAGCAAGGCCGGCGAGGCGCGGCCGCGCGCGACCTCGGCGAGCTTCCAGCCGATGTTGACTGCATCGCCAACCGCCGTGTTGTATCCCATGCCGCCGGTCGGCGTGAACAGGTGCACCGCATCGCCGCCGAGCAATACGCGGCCGGCGCCGAATCTTTCGGCTACCAGCGCCCGGCCCGACAGCCAGCTTTCAAAGCCGGTGATCGTATGGGGCAGATCGCAGCCCATGGCCTGGACGAACAGTTTGCTCAGATAGGACTTGTCCATACCGTCCATGGACTCGCCTTCGCGCAGCTGCGTCTGCATGACGAACTTGCCGTGCCCGTCGATGGATGCCAGCAGCGCCCGGCGGCGGCGATTGAAGGTCCAGTACATCCATGCTTTCGGCGCCTGTACGACGTTGTAGAATTCGGGTGCATCAATGTAGACCGACAGCATGTGGCCGCCCATGAAATCGCGCTGCGCCTCCTCGCCGCCATAGCGGATGCCCAGCTGCTTGCGGACAATGCTGCTGCCCCCGTCGGCCGCAAAGAGGTATTGCGAGCGAACAGACCTCTCCTCGCCGGTCTTCGTATGCTTGAGATGGGTGACGACGCCGCCGTCCGACTCTTCAAAGCCGATGGCGCTCCAGTTGAACATGATCTCGACGCCGGGCAACTCTCGCGCGTGCCTGTACATGACCTGTTCGGCATGGCTCTGGGGAATGCGATGCGGCAGTTCCGCCCCGTTCCATATATGCTCCAGTTCGCGGATGACGCGCCCGGCCTCACCGGAGGGCGGCATTTCGTGCCGTCCAAGCTCCCAGCCCGTATAAGTGGTGAAATAGGCCACGTCGGTCGGATAATCCGGCGGCATGCCGAGATTGCGAATTTCCTCGGCAAAACCCAGCCGACGATAATGCTCCATGGTCCGAGCCTGGGTTGCATTGGCCTGGGGGGCCGTTGCCACTCCCTCGTCCTGATCGGCCACCAGAACCCTGATGCCCCGGCGGCCAAGCTCGTTGGCCAGCATGAGGCCGCAGGGCCCGGCGCCAACAGCCATGATTTCGATTTCGCTTGCGGTCATGCTCCGTCCCTGTGTTTTCATCCCGCCTGCAGCCAGGCCAGTCCGGCAGCGCCGCAGGAATGCCGGCAACTTCACCGGTTCTGATAGCAGTACCTGACCGGACATGCTATCGGTGCAGATCGGCGCGGCTCCGGGCGTTTTGCACGTGCAATGAGCATGGAACCCGTCCCCGGGACGGTTGTCTGGGCTGTGAATTGCTTTGGATGGTCGTATGGCACGACACGTGCTAGGGATATTATGATCGGGATCAAAGGTCTTCACATCTCCAAAGCCAAACCATCAAAACGAAGAGGGAAGCGATGAACAGGACAATTATTGCCGGGGCAACCGTACTGGCCGCCAGTCTGGCTGCAGGTATGGCGCAAGCGCAGACTGTCGGTATCGGCACCACCAAGGGCGGTGCGACCAGCCAGGTATCCGCAGGCATCGCCACCATCGTGTCCAAGCATGCAGGGCTCAACATGCGCACGCAACCGATGGCCGGAACGCAGCAGTATATCCCGGCGGTGAATGCCAACCGGCTCGAGTTCGGCGTTGCCAATATCATGCAGACCCGCTGGGCCTGGGACGG
>JAPOIA010000316.1 GCA_029979185.1 Alphaproteobacteria bacterium
CCATAGTGGAAGGCCCCTTTCATGTGCTGACACCCACGCGCCCCGGCGAGATAGGCCGTATGGTGCTGTCGCTGGAAAACATCGATGCCCATGGCCCAGCCAATCTCCGCCTTGCGGCGACCGATTTGCATTCAGGTCAGGATACCGTCCTCAACCGCAGCGCTGTTCGATTGAGCCCATCGTCGATGACCATCCCGCCCGGCGGCGCCAAAGACGTTGAGATTGCCATCCACGTGCCAAACGGCGCAAAGCCGGGCACCTATAGCGGCGCGATATCTGTTGGCGGCGCACAGACATTCGGCATCCAAATTACGGCCGAGGTGCGTTAGAGCAGGTCCCGCTCTGTTTGGAGCGGAATCTACTTCGGCTGCCGATCAAGAGTTTCGCGCCACCACGTAATCGATCAGGTAGCCGATAAAATCCTTGTCCTCGCCGGAAGCGCCCGCATACGCGATGTCGAAGGCGATCCGGGCCGCTCCGATCAACTCACCGGCAGCCTTGCGCGCGTAGTCGATGCATGCGTAATGGTCCAGCCGCTGCATCACCCAGGCGACAGAATGGGCGTCTCGTTCCTGGCGGCGCGTCGCCAAGAAGCGGGACAGGGTTTGCCGCTCGCCCGGGTCGGCATGGTGAAACAGGCGCGCCAGCATCAGGGTGCGCTTACCCTCATAGAGATCGCCGCCGATTTCCTTGCCATACTTGTCCTGATCGCCGACCAGGTTCAGCACGTCATCCTGAATCTGGAATGCAGCACCCAGGTAGAAGCCGAAAGCATTGAAAGCATCCAGATCGCAGCCCTGCGGTCGCGCGATCACCGCGCCAATCCGGCAAGGGTGAATAAAGCTGTACCAGCAGGTTTTTTTCAGCGTCATCCGCAAATAATCCTGCGGCGACACCGCCATGTCGTTATCCCGGATCCAACCCAACTCCATCGCTTGCCCTTCGATCGACTGTACAAGCATGTGGTCGAATTCATCCAACACGCGGACCGCCACAGCCGGCGGCAACCGCTCGGCATTACGGCGCACCAGCCGCAACGCCATGGTTTGCATCGCATCGCCGACATTGACAGCCAACGGCACCCCCAACGTCGTATGCATGCAAGGCTGGCCGCGCCGAAATTCGCTTTCGTCTTCGATGTCGTCGTGCACCAGAAATGCATTGTGCAGCAGCTCAAGGGCCGCAGCAGAAATTAGGGCATCCTGCGGATCGCCGCCGAACGCCCGACAAGTGGCGAGCACTAATGCAGGTCTCAGCCCCTTTCCAGAGGCCTCGATGAACGACCGCATCGGCCCGTACAGATGCCGGTCCGGATCACCGCGCGGCAACCAATCCAAAAGCGCCGCCCTCGCCATCGCGCTATGGTCAGACAGGCATTCGGCAAATCGCGCATGGTCCATGCCCGCAGCCTCTCCGCTAGGCCTTTTGCGTCACACGGATGCGCAGACGCTCCGGCGCTCCGTTTCGGCTAACGGAGGCTGATGCAGTTTCCGCACCAATGGCTTCGCCCGCCTGGTCAGCAAACTCCTGCCCAGGGACCGGTTGATTGAGGCCCGGAATTTGCGAACAAATCCCCTCGGCAAGATGGGCCGGTATGCCGATGAACGACAAGGCCTGAAGCAACACGGGATCGGGCGGCGCGTTGGGTTTCGACAACTCGTCCGTCAGCGGGGCAATCGTCGCAAGCGGCCCGGCGCCGCCATGCGTCATCCCGATGGCTTGCTGCCCCATATCGAGCGTCGCTTCCATCGCTTTGGCAAACCGCCCGTCCCAGGGCAGCCCCGCCTGATAACGGGCCCGATCATACGCCCGCAGCGGCGCAAATGCGTCCGGCTCGTGCAGGTTCCAGACAGGACAGCGTTCAGCACTGGAATTGCTGCGTTCCAGGATCGCATTAACCGCCCGCCGCGCCGCCTCGTTCGCGCCTTCCATGGTGGCCAGGTCGGTGTAGGTCCGCACATAATCCGACGCCAGCATGAAGTTTGGAATTCCGGTACCGGCCTCGGGTCGCAATCGCCACGTGTTGACCCGGTTTACCAGCAGCGGCTCCACATCCTCCATCTTTGACCGGTCGGTCGCGCTCTTGCGGATATCCGGGTCGAGGAACCAGTAATGCATGTCCTCGTCGCGCAAAAGAATGTCGCCATCCACATTCAGGCTGCGCTTGAGTTGTAGCCAGACTTCGTCAGCGATTTCCGCGCGGCTGCAATCGATTGCGCGTTTGCCGTTGAAGCCCGGCCTGTCCCACTGGGAAATATCGACAGATATCAAGCCATGAGTTTTGCCTTCGCCCCAGTTGCGGAAATCGATGCCAGGCCAGAATTGCTTCTGCGAGACGGCGGTCAACGCCCATGGCGAGTCGATGAAGATGATATGTCCGTGCGTGATCGGCACGTCCTTAGTCAGATAGAACTGGATGCCGTTCATCCACTGGACGTTGTTGGACAAAGGCTTCAGGTTGGCCAACCCAGGATCGATCGCCGTCATTTCCGGCGTCACCAAAGGCGCAATCCGTTCAACCGGCAGCGCGCTGATAAAGTAGTCCCCTCCGATTTGCCCCTCCTGCCCATCGACGCGCACCGTAGCGCTCGTGATGCGCCCCGCCGCAGCGGTAATGGCCACTACCTCAGCACCAAAATGATACTGGACGCCGCAGTCGCGCAGATAGTTCAGCCACGGTTGAATCCAAACCAGGTTGGTCGGCCCATTCAACAGCCGGTCGGACGCGATGCCAGGCGTCATGATTCCAAACAGCAGCTGGACGAAAATATCGCCGATTGTCTTGGTGCTGGCCGTTCGCGCCTTCGCGGCGACCAGGGAACGCGTAATTCCGATGGCCAGGTACTTTTGATAGGCTTCCGAGCGATGCTCGGCGTCGATAAACTCCCACCAGCCGATGCGCTCGTATTCCTCCAGCCGGCGTTCCTCGCAGGTGGTAATGATGCGCCAAATGCAGGCTGCAAAGTGCTCGATATCTGTGTATGCAATCTCATTGCGAGG
>JAPOIA010000317.1 GCA_029979185.1 Alphaproteobacteria bacterium
CCAGCAACAGGCGTTTTTCCGGCAGATAGGCAACGGCATACATGCCCGGCGACCATCGATCGATAAGCTTCATGCGCCAGGCAAAGGCATGCCCCTCGCGCGTCCATGCGACGTCACCTTCATAAAGATAGTGACGCAGCGGATAGACGCTCTGGAACACCAGCCAGACACAGGCAAAGGATGCAAATGTTCCCGCCCGCCAGCCTGACGGGAAGGGTTTCGCAGCCAGCGCATCGCGCGCCGAATGTCGCACCTGCTCGGCGCCGGACACGACAATACCGGCAAGGCTGCGCAGTTTGGATGCGATCTTTCGCGGCCAGTCCGTGGGAAAGAACAGAGCCGACATGGCGATCGTCATCCACGGGAAAATGCCGATATCGAAAATGAAGTGGTTGGTTATATGGAAGGCGCAGTAGACCAGAAAGATGGCCAGGCGAGTGCGCTTCCACATCAGTAGCGGCGCGCCGAAGATGTGCAGGATAATGATCCCATAGGCGCCTACAGCAATCGCCCAGTCATAGTTCCACAGCCAGCCGTAGAAGACTTCTTCGCGCCGTTGCAGCAACCACGAACGTAGCGGCTCCAATTGCAGCCAGTCGGCATTGATTTTCACCAGCCCGGCATAAATCAGAACGATCTCGGTCTGGCCCTTGAGCAGTCACATATGCATGCGCGACACAACCGGCGGCGATCTCTTGCACTTTCCCCACAGGCAATCCAGTGCATAGGCGCTGTTGGCAGGTACAAGGCACATCAGGAAGCAGACGATGATCAGCAGGTAATAGTGATTGAGGTAGTATTCGCGCGCCTGCAGGAAGCCGAAAATAGTAAGCAAAGTCGTCACGATCATCGCCTGTCGGTAGAATAGCCCCAGCACGATGAGAATTGCGCAGAACAGCCAAAGGTCAGCCAGATAGGGAGCCCAGGTTCCTGCCGATGGCACCCAGGCGAAACCGTCATATGTAAAGCGGAAATGCGCCAGACTGTTCGAGCCGAACAGGTGAGCGCCCTTGCGCAGGGCGTCGTAGATGATCAGGAAACCAAGCGCGATACGAAAAACCGCCAACGACGCAGCATCGACAGGTTCCTGTCCCCTGCGCCACACCCGGTTCAGAAAAGTATTGCTGTCCATGGCTCTAATCCCCTCGGCTCCAAGCCAAGACTAGTAGAGCTTTCCTAAAAGAACGTTGCCTGAACCGGGCATCCATCGCGAGGGCGGGTGATGAGTCACAAACCGGACCAATACGGCGAATACGCTCCGGCGAAACGGCTCATGCAAACAACGCCAGCTTGTCTCGGGTATCGAGCGCATCAAACGAGGAAAAGGCCTCTGATGCCGGCCCCTTGTCCATTTGCACTCGCTGACCGGTTTGGACGGGCAGCGAATTGGAGGGCCCGCCGGGGGGAGCCAGACGATTTGCCGGAAAGGCAGTCACGCTGGCGGGAGCAGTAACCTGCATACCGCAAGATACCGATGCTGCTGCAGCGGCTGCTGGCTTCAGCGTCTCGGCAGGTGCGGCAGGCTCAGGATTGGAAACCTGCACCTGTCCGTCATTTGCAGGCAGCTCGAGAGCTTGCGAAGCAATCTCTTCGAGCTTGCCCGCTTCGAGGCGGATTGCCGAACACAGACGCGCATCGAAGCCGCGTTCCCGCATGTACCAGACAATATCGAGAAGCTTCTCCTGTATCGCCTGCAATTCCTTGCCGCGCGGAAGCATCGCCTGGCCGGCTGGCGCCTCCTCCATGTCCGCAACCGCGGCCGCTTCCTTGCCGGCCTCGAACGCCTGTATGGACTTCGAATGGGCAACGGACTTCTCAATCCGCTCAAGCGCCGCCAGCAATTGCGATGTTTCGGCCGCGCGGATGCGCCGGGCATATTCGCGCAGGAACCAGCGCCCGCGCGCCGTTTCCATCACGGCTTCCTCGATCAGGTGATAGTCCCCGGCCCGCACGCCCTCGGGCGGCGCGAGTTCCAGTTCACGGCCTGTCGAATGGTCGTCCATCATCGTTGCGGTTTCCGGTCCTGCAAATCAACCTGACCATTGGACCGCAACTTCGGAAATGTATGGTTAACGAATTGCAACGCCGTTCGCGAGTGTAGCGGGAGCCGGTTGGCCCGCTACTTCGATTCTGGCCGCGCCGGCCCCTCGCGCGCAGGGATGGACTTGATATATTC
The DNA here is from genome assembly GCA_029979185.1 of Alphaproteobacteria bacterium. Classification (GTDB taxonomy): domain Bacteria; phylum Pseudomonadota; class Alphaproteobacteria; order Rhizobiales; family Beijerinckiaceae; genus Terripilifer. The sequence continues at coordinate 2,177 of JAPOIA010000317.1, forward strand.
GGCCATGGCCTTGCGATCTTCCCCGCTCAACTTCGATGTGTTCTTGATGACATCGGCCATTGTCGATCCCACTGCGTCCACCGACGGCGTCAGGCCGGTTTCCAGAAGCACGACGATGTCTCCCACGGACCAGTCCTTCAGTCCCTTGGCCGCCTGGGTCATGTTCGGTACCCAGCCCTTGCCGTGCGGATCGGCGCCACCGGCAAACCGGTATTTCTCGACAATCGCGCCCATAAAATTGCGGGTTGAATGGCATTCGGCGCAATGGCCGAGCGCATTGACCAGATAATTGCCGCGGTTCCAAGCGTCGCTTTTCGACGAATCCTTTGGCAGCGGCGATGTGTCGAAATTGACCAGCTTCCACAGTCCCAGCCCGCGGCGAATGTTGAATGGGAACGGCAGGTCATGCGGCTTTGACTTCTTTTCAACCGCAGGAAGTGTCCGCAGGAACGCCATCAGATCGCGCGCATCCGCATTGGTCATCTTCGCATAGGTCGTATAAGGAAAGGCCGGATAGTAATGCGATCCATCCGGAGCAACCCCGGCTTTCAGCGCATTGACCAGATCGGCGGTTGTCCATTTACCGATACCATCTTCGCGATGCGGTGAGATATTCGGTGCATAGAATGTGCCGAACGGCGAAGGAAAGGAGTGGCCGCCTCCCAGCTTCAGTGGATCTTCCTGCCCGCTTGTAGCATGACACGAAGCACAACCGCCGGCGAAGAAGACGGCTTTTCCGCGCTCAACATCTCCACCTTTTTCAAGCGAGGTATCCATCTTGGCAATTGTCAGACGCGGCTGGGT
>JAPOIA010000318.1 GCA_029979185.1 Alphaproteobacteria bacterium
CATCTGCGCATTGTTCGCATACGACGTCGCGGCGGCGATCCAGGATGACATCGCGCCTGCCTCATTGATGCCTTCCTGCAGAATCTGCCCGTTCTGGCTCTCCTTGTAGAACATCAGCTGGTCTGCATCCTGAGGCGTATAGAGCTGTCCGACAGACGAGTAGATGCCGAGCTGGCGGAACATGCCCTCCATGCCGAAGGTCCGCGCCTCATCCGGCACGATGGGAACGACCAGCTTGCCGATTTTCTTGTCACGGATGATGGTGTTGAGGATGCGCACGAAGGCCATCGTCGTCGAAATCTCGCGTTCCTCGGTACTTTTCAGCTGCGCCTCGAACGCGGAGAGCGGCGGCACTTCCAGCGGCGCCTGCCGGCGCGGCCGCGCCGGTAGCTAACCGCCCATTGCCGTTGTGCGCGAACGCAGGTACTGCATCTCCGGAGAGTCTTCCGGCGGCCGGTAGAGCGGCACTTCCTCCAGCTGCTGATCGGAGATCGGCACCTGGAAGCGGTCGCGAAAGGCACGGATGGACGCGGTGCCCATTTTCTTCTGCTGATGGGTGATGTTCTGGCCTTCGCCGGACTCGCCCATGCCGTAGCCCTTCACCGTTTTGGCGAGAATCACAGTGGGCTGACCTTTGTGATTCATCGCCGCCGCATAGGCGGCATAGATCTTGTGCGGATCGTGACCGCCTCGGTTCAGGCGCCAGATGTCGTCGTCGGACATGTTCGACACCATCGCCGCCAGCTCCGGATACTTGCCGAAGAAATGTTTGCGAACGAATGCACCATCCTGTGATTTGAAGGACTGGTATTCGCCGTCAACACATTCTTCCATGCGCTTGAGCAGGATGCCGTTCTTGTCTTTCTGCAGCAAAGGATCCCAGTACGACCCCCAAATCACCTTGATCACGTTCCAGCCCGATCCGCGGAAATCCGATTCGAGTTCCTGAATGATCTTGCCGTTGCCGCGCACCGGTCCATCCAGACGCTGCAGATTGCAGTTGATGACGAAGACAAGGTTGTCGAGCTTTTCGCGGCCCGCAAGCGATATCGCGCCCAGCGATTCCGGCTCATCCATCTCGCCATCGCCCATGAAGGCCCAGACCTTGCGGCCCTGTTGCTCGATCAGGCCTCGGTCCTTGAGGTAACGCATGAACCGCGCCTGGTAAATGGCCATCAGCGGACCTAGCCCCATCGACACCGTCGGGAACTGCCAGAAGTCGGGCATCAGCCAGGGGTGCGGATAGGAAGACAATCCCTTGCCGTCGACTTCCTGGCGGAAATTGTTCATCTGTTCCTCGCTGATACGCCCTTCAAGAAACGCTCGCGCATACACGCCAGGCGCCGAATGGCCCTGCACATACACGAGGTCGCCGAGGAATTTTTCGTTGGCTGCGCGGAAAAAATGGTTGAAACCGACATCGTACAGCGTGGCTGCAGAAGCGAAGCTCGCGATATGCCCGCCAAGCTCGGAAGACTCCTTGTTCGCCCTCACCACCATGGCCATCGCATTCCAGCGTACCAGGGCTCGTATCTTGTGCTCGAGTTCGGCATCGCCCGGGGAGCGCTCCTCGCGTTCCGGCGGGATGGTGTTCACGTAGGCCGTGTTGGCGTTGTACGGAATGTACGCGCCGGCACGGCGTGCTTCATTCACCAGCCGGTCGAGAAGATAATTCGCACGCTCCGGTCCTTCGCGCTCGACAACTGAGCGGAGCGCCTCGAGCCACTCCTGGGTCTCCAGCGGATCAGAGTCACGTTGCAGGTCATTCAAGTCCATGGGCCATACCTTTGTGGGGCAAATTTGCGAGAGTATTCCGGCACTTATGGTGCCCGAACCGCCGCCGTGATGGGATGAGGAATTATAACGTCTGTGCTGAGCCGGACGCAGGATTTAGCGAGCGCAGCGCGCTGGTGCGGCGCACAAAAATGGCACCGGGAAGGTTCCTGATTTAGCGGCCGCTGAATTGCGGCGCACGCTTGTCAAGAAACGCGCCCATCCCCTCGCGTTGGTCGGATGTTCCGAATGCGGCGGCGAACAAGGCCGTTTCAAGCGCACAGCCTTCGGCCAATCCGAGGCTTTGCCCCTGCTGCACTGCACGCTTGGCATCGCGCACCGCAAGCGGCCCTTTTGCGGCAATCGTTCGCGCCGCCGACAAGCCACATTCCATCAACGTGTCCGGTGCCACCACCTGTGTTGCCAAACCGATGCGCAGCGCTTCGTCTGCCCTGACCTGCCGTCCGGTCGTAACCAGTTCCAGCGCACGCGCAGTGCCGACGCGCCGCAGCAAACGCTGGGTTCCGCCAAACCCCGGGGGGATTCCCAGATTGACCTCAGGCTGCCCGAAGACCGCGCGTTCGGAGGCGATGACCCAGTCGCAGGCCAGGGCCAGTTCGCAACCACCGCCCAGCGCATAGCCGTTAACGAGCCCGATGACCGGAACCGGCAGCGCTTCCAGGGCATGCATCACGCTCATGCCGGCTTGCGAAAAAGCAAGCGCCTGCTCTTCCGTCATGTCACGCATCGCGGCAATGTCAGCACCGGCCACGAACGCCTTGTCGCCTGCACCCGTGATCAACAACACACGGGCTGCAGTGTTCGCGGAAACCGCCGCAATCGCCTGCGCCAGTTCTGCCAGCGTTGCGGCGTTGAGAGCGTTCAGTGCCTTCGGGCGATTTACGGTCAGGCAGAAAATGCCGGGGGCCGGCTGTTCCAGCAGCAGGTTCTCGTAATTCACGTGGTGGCTCCTTTTTTCCGCCCGCAGACCGGACGGCGAAGTCGCGATGTTACTGGAGCCTCTGCTTCACGTAGCGGCCGGGCGCATCTTCGATTGCCGGATAGCCCTCTGCCCCGGGCATGCGCGCCGGTCGCAGGGGCCCTGATCTGGCGCCTACCCATCGCGCCCAGTCCGTCCACCACGAGCCGGCATGCTGTTCGGCGGCGGCACACCACTGATCCGGGTCTTCAGGCAACGCATCATG
>JAPOIA010000319.1 GCA_029979185.1 Alphaproteobacteria bacterium
TCGATAACCTGATGGAGCAGATTGCTCCCTTTGGCGCGCAGTTCCACTACGCCGAAATGGTCGAGGGACTGGAGAGCACGGGTACTGCGGATGCGCCGTCCTTTCGCGTTCGGACCGACAACGAAAAGGTCTTCGAGTGCAAGGCCGTGCTTATTGCCGCCGGCGGCGGTTCCTTCCAGCCCAAGAAGCCGCCGATTGCCGGTATCGACGATTACGAAGGCAAGTCGGTATTCTATTCCGTGCGCAAGATGGAAGCCATGCGCGGCAAGAAGATCATGATTGTCGGTGGCGGCGATTCCGCCCTTGACTGGACGCTCAATCTGCACCCTCTGGCCGAGCGGATCACGCTGGTGCATCGCCGCGATGAGTTTCGCGCCGCGCCCCATTCGGTCAACGCCATGCGGGAGCTGGTGGCCGCCGGCAAGATGGACCTGATCATTGGCCAGGTGATGGAGATGAAAGGCGCCGACGGCCAGCTCACACATGCGGTGGTTCGCGACAACGACAAGCAGATGCACGAGGTTGCTGCTGACGTGATGATGCCGTTCTTCGGCCTGACCATGAAGCTCGGGCCGATCGCCGACTGGGGCATTCACCTGAATGAAAACCTGCTGCCGGTCGATACGGAAAAGTTCGAGACCAATGTCCCGGGTGTGTTCGCCATCGGCGATATCAACACCTATCCAGGCAAGTTGAAGCTGATCCTGTCCGGTTTCCATGAAGGCGCATTGGCGGCGCAGAAGGTCCACCATTACGTCTATCCGGACAAGAAGCTGACCTTCCAATACACGACGTCTTCGTCAAACCTGCAAAAGAAGCTCGGCGTAAAATAGCAGCCCGGCAGCATGTGGCATTTTATGATCACAAGCATGTCACGCAAGCTTTAGGTGCATGGCAGGCAGTCCGCTGCTAGATTGCCGACATGACCGCTCTGGCGCGCGCAAACCGCACATCGAAGGACTGGCTGCCCTGGTATGATCGTACCGGGCGCGTTTCGCTGCTGCGTCTTGCGGTGTTCGTTTTGGCCAGTGGTCCGGCGCTTTGGATGACCTACAAGTGGTTTGGCGGCCTGCTATCACCCAAGCCGATTACTGACATTTTGCGAGAATCCGGCGACTGGTCGATCCGGCTTCTGCTCGTGACGCTGGCAGTCTCGCCCGTGCGGGCCCTGACGCGATGGAACGGTATTCTGGCGGTGCGCCGTATGCTCGGCCTTTTCGCCCTTTTCTATGGGCTTCTGCATCTGTCTTTCTATTTCTTCGACCAGCATTTCGTACTCTGGCGCATTGCACTGGAGATCGTGCTGCGAACCTATCTGACCATCGGGTTCTCCGCGCTGCTGATTATGGCGGTGATGGGGGCGACGTCCACAGACGCGATGGTGCGCAGATTGGGAGCCGAAAAGTGGCGGCGCATCCACTGGTGGGTCTACGTGGCGGTGTTCGGGGGCCTGCTGCATTTCTTCATGCAGGTGCGGATCAAGGCCTATGAGCCATCTCTGCTGACAGGACTGTGCATATTGCTCGGCGGCTACCGGCTGCTGCAGCGGCGCTCGCGCGATGTACCCTATTGGCAGCTTGTGGCGCTCGCCCTCGCCGGTTTTGCCGGCGCGGCGCTTATGGAGGCGGCCTATTACGCAATCTCGATGAATGCGCCAATGCTGGTGGTGCTGCAGGCGAATCTCGATTTCTCCTACGAAATCCGTCCCGCCTACTGGTCGCTGGCGGCCGGCGTACTGTTGATAGTGACGAAAGCGGCGGGGCAGCTGCGCAACCGCTTTACGGGGCGCAGCCGTTCGGCCTAGGTGGCCGCGGAATAGGTCAGACCTTTTTCTCGTCCTTGCCCGATGAGAACAGAAATGGGGCGACGTCGCTGACGCCCGGCGACGGATTGATTTCGAACGCCATGGGGCGGCATACGGCCATGGCCGACAGGCCGATGCGCGTTGTCAGGAAGCCGTTCAGCACGCCTTCGCCAAGTCTTGCCGATAGTCTTGCTGCAAGGCCATGCCCCAAAATCTGCTGGATAAGAGAGTCGCCGACAGCCATGCCGCCGGTAACGGCGATATGCGTGGAAACGGACTTCAGCAGTTTGAGGAAGCCAAAGAAGCCGGGCCGGCCGCCATAGATATCGGAGATTTCACGGATCAGCCGTACGCTTTGCGCCGCAACGAACAACACGTCGACAATCGCGCGCGGGCTCACCGCGGTGACGACTGAGACCCGCTTGGCGGCGGTGGCGATGGCGGTCGAGACGCGCCGGTCGAGCGGCAGCATCAGTTCCCGCTCGGCGATGTCAATGAGGTCGCGTCCGTCGACGATTTCCTGTGTCAGCGCCTCGACGTGACTTCGCGCCCTGGCGGTATCGGGTCGCGATCCATAGAGCGCGAGAAGTTCGCGCATCAGCGCACGGGCGGCTTTGGTATCGTCGGCTGTGCGGGCTTTGCCGATGTCGATATGCAATTGCGCGATATGACGCTGGCGCATGATCGCCCGCAGTTCGCGGATCAATAAAACCAGCATTGCTAGCGCCAGCAGGCCAACCAGCGCCAGCCCGACATAGCCGAGTGCCGGCGCCCGCCGGAACATGTCCTCGATCAGGCTGGTGAACCACAGGCCGACGGCGAACAGCAGCAGGGAAGAGAGCGTCGACCAGAACAGGCCGCGCCAGGTGAACAGAGTCCGGCGGATGACGCCCGCCTTCTGCGCCTCGACCACCGCCTCGTCGCCGCCGTCGGGATGGGCGAAGGCCTCGGCTGTTGCTTTCGCCGCTTTTTCGGCCTCTTGCGCATAAGCGTCCGGCGCTTCCTCGACCACGGGTTGCGGGCCGGATTGCGCATGCGGCGATCCTTGCGGATCGAGACGAAAGACTTTCGGGCGGCGGGAGGCTGGCTGGGTCATGGCAGGAATGTGGGGGGTAACGGGGCCGATGGCAAGCGGAGCGGGGCAGGATAGGTCATTCCGTGTCACTG
>JAPOIA010000031.1 GCA_029979185.1 Alphaproteobacteria bacterium
AAGCCGATGGTCGATGAAATGGGCTGGACGCGGACGGACATCGGACAGGCTGTTGGCGTGTTTCAGCTTGTCACCGCTTTCGCGATGTTCATCGGCGGACGCATGGCCGATACGATGAACCTGCGGCATGTTTTCGGCTGGGGCCTTGGCGCGTGCGGACTGTGCATGATGGCCATGAGCCTGGTAACCCAGCCGTGGCATGTGCTGGTGCTGTTCGGCTTCGTATTTGCGGTCGCCAACGGCATAGCGTCGATGTCGCCGGTCAGCGTAATGGTGACGCGCGCCTTTCCTCACAATGCCGGATTTGCCAATGGCGTTGCATCCTCGGGCATGAGCGTCGGCCAGCTTGTCATCATTTCCATACTTGCCGCGGTCCTCGTAACCATCGGCTGGCGCTCGGTATTCGTATGGATCGGTCTGGCGCATTTTCTCGTGCTGCCGTTCATCCTTTATGCATCGCCCGGCGCCGCGGCCATGCGCAAGGAGCGGGACTGGCCGCCGCGCGAGGGCCTGACAGTTGGCGAAGCCATGCGGACGCGCCAGTTCTGGATGCTCATCGCCATCTATGCGATCTGCGGCCTCGACGATTTCTTCGTCTCCACCCACGTTGTGGCCTTCGCGCAGGATCGCGGGCTGAACACTTTGCTGGCAGGCAACCTGCTAGCCTTCATGGGCGTTGTCGGCCTGATCGGCGTCATCGCCGCGGGCGCCTTTGGCGACAGGGCGGGCCCGGTGGCGGGCACAGCGATAGCCTTTACCGCGCGCATCGCGGTCTTCGTACTGGTGATGTTCGACCAGTCGACACTGTCGGTAATGATCTTCTCGATCGTCTTCGGCTTCACTTTCCTGATGACCGCGCCGCTGACCATCCTGTTCATCCGGGACTCGTTCGGCCTGCGCAATCTCGGCACGATTGGCGGGATCATCGTCATGGTCCACCACATTTTCGGCGGAATAGGCGCATGGCTCGGCGCCGCGGTGTTCGACGCTACCGGAGCCTATACCAACGCCTTTACGGTGATGATGGCTGCCAACGTTCTGGCGCTTTTCCTGACGCTGATCTACCGGCCCCTCAAGCGTGCATAGTGCGTCCGCACGAGCTACCTTTGCCTTAACAAGGAATCAAACGTTACGGCAGCTTTTGTATTGAAATTATTAAAAGAAATTTTCAACTTGACTTTTATCTTGGCTATAAATTGATTTTCTGAATCGAAGATCGCTATGCAATCTCTTCGTATTTGGGCCGTCCGCGCCGGCAGCGCGGACGAGGCAGACAGTATTTTTTCCGAGCAAGGTCATATTGCCATCAGTTCCACCGCGCTCGACAACGACATCGGTGGGCTGCCGCCGGTACGCGGCGCTTTCAAGGATATGCTGGCGCAGACCAGCGACATGGAATCAGCGGCATCCCTGCCGGCCTATGCCGGCCAGGCCTATCGTTTTGTCCATGAAGTACGGATCGGCGATCGCGTCATATATCCGCGCAAGCATGACCGCACCCTGCACTGGGGCAAGGTAACAGGACCTTATCTGTACGACAGCGAAGGGCTGGCCGGTTTCGCCCACCGGCGGCCCGTCGAATGGATCGCCCAGGCCAGCCGCGACGAATTTTCTCCCGGCGCGCTATACGAACTGGGCGCGGCGCTCAGTCTGTTCCGTGTTCGCGAATTCGCACTGGAGTTTCGGAAAAAGTTCGAACCGGATGACGCCTACGATGTTCTGAAGAATTGCGAGCATCTGGACGACGCCCTCGCAATCGCCCAGCGCGACATCGGCGAGACCACCAACGACTTCATTGCCAACCGGCTGAAGAGCGATCTGAAGGGATATCTTCTGGAGCCCTTCATCGCCGAGCTCTTCAGGGCCATGGGATATCGCGCCACGGCGACGCGCACCATCAAGGATGACGGCGTCGATGTCATCGCGCATCGCGACGAACTCGGGATTGAACCGCCAATTCTGAAAATCCAGGTGAAATCCAGCAATGGCAACATAAACGCCGATTGCGTCAAGGCGTTCTATGCGGTCGTTCAGGAACGCGATGTCGGCATCATCGTTACAACAGGAAACTTCACATCGGCTGCGCGCGAATTCGCCAGGACCAAGGGCAACCTGAAACTCATGACGGGTTCCGAGCTGATTGCACTCATCACCAAATACTATGACCTGATCGACGAAGACTTTCGCCAGAAGATACCGATGAAACGCGTGCTTGTTCCGGATGTTGAGATGGCGAACTACTAGGCTGCCGGCAAAAGGATCTGAGCCGGGCCAAGTTTGCACACACGGGAGCGCGGGTCTATCAATGCCTCCGCCGGTCTTGGCAAACCAACCCCGGAGGACAGCGTCTTGCTGCAACTTTTGATCGCCGCGATCCTGATACTCTGCAACGGCGCTTTCGCCCTGTCGGAACTGGCGATCGTCTCTTCGCGCAAGGCCCGGTTACGGGCGCTGGCCGATGAAGGCAGCTCGGGAGCGCTGGCGGCGCTGAAACTGCTGGAGCAGCCCGGACGCTTCCTGTCCACAGTGCAGATCGGCATCACGCTTGTCGGCATATTGGCCGGCGCTTTTTCCGGCGCGGCGCTTGGCGCCGATGCCGCTGTCTGGTTGCGCGGTCTTGGCGTACCGCGATGGCTGGCGGAACCGGGCGGCTATGCGCTGGTGCTCGGCGGCATAACCTATTTCTCAGTCGTGATTGGCGAGCTTGTTCCAAAGCACCTGGCGTTGCGCAATCCCGAACCCATTGCCTGTATCATGGCTCCGGCCATGACGATCCTGTCGAAAGTCGCTGCGCCGCTGGTATGGATTCTCGATACATCCGCAGGGCTGGTTGTGCGCATGCTCGGCGGTGCGCCGGAAGACAGCGAGCGAATCAGCGACGAGGAAATACGCGCGCTCATTGCCGAAGCAGCACGCACCGGCGTGATTGCCGACGACGAGCGCGAGATGATGGCCGCAGTAATGCGCTTCGGCGACAGAAACGTGCGCTCGGTGATGACCCCGCGCATCGATGTCGCCGTGGTCGATCTGGAGCAGGACGACGCGACGCTGCTGGAGGAACTGCGCAACTATTCGCATTCGACCATATTGATTGCTGATGGCGGGCCTGACCGGGTTTCCGGCATTGTGAGAATGCGCAATCTGCTGCCCGAACTTTTCAGCCGCGAAAAACAGGCCGCTAAATCCAGCGCCGCGATCATGCGCAAGCACGTTCGCCGGGCGCCCGTAATGCCCGATACGATTTCCGCCTTGCAGGCGCTGGAAATGCTGCGCAAATCCAGCGTGCCTCTGGCCATCGTCCGCGACGAATACGGGAACTTCGAGGGGATCGTCACACCAGCGGATATTCTCGATGCGCTGGCAGGTGCGTTCCGCTCGGACACGCTGCCCCGCGAACCGGACGCACGGCGCAATGCCGACGGCAGCTGGACCCTGTCGGGCGCCATGCCCGCCGACGAAATGGCCGACCTGCTCGGCGTCAAACTGCCGCCCCAGCGCGGCTTTCAAACGCTCGGCGGATATCTCATTCACATGCTCGGCCGCATGCCGGAAAAGGCCGATACGGTCGACGACACAGGCTAGCGCTTCACCGTCGCAACCATGGACGACAGGCGCGTCGGCACGGTGCAGGCGCGCAGGATCGAGGAAGCGGAATAACGCGCCCCAAAGCCGCATCCCGGCTCCAGATTATTGTCCTGATGCGTTTCCGGACGGAAAACCGGTTCCCGCTTTTCCCGGGGACGCTTTATTCCGCCGGTTCGCCAACCTTCTCGTCGAGGAAATTGCCGTCCATGTCGATGCCGACAGCACGGCAGAATTCCTCGCGCACTTCCCTGGGCTGGCCGACCAGGAAGGGGAAGCGCTTCAAGCGGCCGGCGAGCAGCGGGCTCTTCTTGAATGCCTCGCGCGGCAGGCCGTCGCGATAGAGCTCGGTATTGGCATTCGGCAGATCAACGAATTTCGCAACCTCCGGATCGCGGATCACGCCCTTGGCGTCCTTGCCCTGCTTCACCGCTTCCAGTTCCTCGAAGAACCGGTTGCGGATCATCGAAATGCCGCGGTCGGAGGCGCCGAGGTTTTCCTTGGTACGGTCGGCGATGACTCCCTGGCCGACCCAGGCAATGATATCCTGATTGATGATATGGCTGGATATCCAGCGCCCGTCCGGTCCGGTGATCGGCGAGAACCATGTGGGGATGCGCTCCTGCACATAAGGTTCCTGTTCCTTCGGCACGTGATAGGAGAACCAGGTCACGCTGAGCGTATTCTCGTCATCGACCGGCACGCGCCATTCGAAATGACCGCCGAGATAAAAGCCCATCGGCCACAGGAATACGCGGCCCACAGTCCACAGTGTCGAACCTTCCGGCTGGCCCTCGCGCACGCGCTTGTAGACGAAGCCGTGATCGAACTCGTCGAAATCGAGCTTCAGGTGCTTCGTCGCATAGGGCTCGCCCTCGCCGCGCAGGCGCACGCTCCAGTTATCGTGCATCCATTCGAAATGTACCGGATCGATGGAGTTCTCCTGGCACTGGAACCAGTTGCAGGGGATGTCGGAAATGCCTATTTCAACGAAGCAGTTCTTGCGCGTGAAGGGTTCATAGACAGGCAGCTCGGGCGCCGGAAGCGGACCCATATAGACCCAGATCAGCCCGCCGAGGGTCTTCACCGGATAGGACTTGACCTTGCACTTCTCGCGCAACGGGTTTTTCGGATTGGCGGTATCCTCATAGGGCTGGCCGATGCAATCGCCATTCTCGTCGAACAGCCAGCCGTGATAGTTGCAGCGGATGCCCTTTTCCTCGACAAAGCCATAGGACAGGTCGGCGCGGCGATGCGGACAATGCCGGTCCACCATGCCGAAAGTGCCCGAGAGATCCTTATAGAGCGTCAGGTTCTCGCCAAGCAGGCGGACGGGCTTGACCTGCTTGTCATCGAATTCGCTGACGCCCGCGATCGGTATCCAGTAGTTGCGCAGATAATCGCCCATCGGCGTGCCGGGGCCAACCTGCGTGACCATCCTGTTGCGTTCGGGTGTGAGCATTGCATCCTCCCATTGCCGCATCGAATCTTGCGACCATAACTTCTGCTATTGGAATTATTCCGCCGGTTCCCTGATCATGTCCGGCAGGGGATCGCCCTTCATGTCGACGCCCATCGCTTCGCAAAACGCCTTACGCACGCGCTCCGGCTGGCCGGCATTCCATGGAAAATCCCGCAGCCGCTTGTGATAATAGGGATGGGAATAATATTCCGCGAGGGACTTTCCGTCGAGAAACGCCTTGCGTTCGGCGATCGGCAGTTTCACGAATTTCGCCTGCTCCGGGTCGCGGATCGTACCCTTGGGATCGTTTCCCTGCGCAACCGATTCCAGCTCCTCGAAGAAGCGGTTGCGGATCATCGAAATGCCGCGGTCGGAGGCGCCCAGCGCTTCTTTCGTCCGGTCTGCAATCTTGCCCTGACCGACCCAGGCGATGATGTCCTGATTGATGATGTGGCTTTCGATCCAGCGGCCGTCCGGCTTGTAGATCGGCGCCTCCCAGTGCGGAATATGCTGCTGCCGGTAGGGTTCCTTTTCCTTCGGAACGCGGCAATAGAACCATGTGACGCTGCGTGTGTTTTCGTCATCGACGGGAATGCGCCACTCGAAATGTTCGCCGAGATAGAAACCCAGCGGCCACAGAAACACGCGGCCGACGCTCCACATGGCGCTGTCGGGCGCCTGCCCTTCGCGCACGCGCTTGTAGACGAAACCGTCATCGAATTCGTCAAAAGCCACTTTCAGATGCTTCGGTGCATAGGGCGAAAGCTTGCCCTTCTGGCGGATGCTCCAGTTGTCGTGCATCCATTCGAAATGCACCGGATCGATGGAGTTCTCCTGGCATTGCAACCAGTTGCAGGGAATATCGGATGTGACCACCTCGACGAAACCGTTGATCCAGGTGAAGGCTTCATAGACAGGCAGTTCCGGCGCCGGTAGCGGCCCCATATAGGCCCACAGCAGACCCGACAGCGGCTTCACCGGATAGGCCTTGATGGAACATTTCGCTTTCAGCGGATTTTTCGGGTTTGCCGTATCTTCGTAGGGCTGGCCGATGCACTGGCCGTTTTCGTCGAACAGCCAGCCGTGATAGTTGCAACGGATGCCCTTTTCCTCGACGAAACCGTAGGACAGGTCGGCGCGGCGGTGCGAACAGTGCTTGTCCACCAGGCCGAAGGTGCCGGAGAGATCCTTGTAAAGGACGAGGTCCTCGCCCATCAGCCGGATGGGCTTGGCTTCCACCTCGTCGAATTCCGCAATGCCGGCAATCGGCATCCAGTAGCGGCGCAGATAGTCGCCCATCGATGTGCCGGGGCCAACCTGAGTCAACAGACGGTTCTTTTCTTCACTCAGCATCTGATTTCTCCACGACACGAGCATTGAGTTCGATTGTCATCAAAGTGTCTATGACGCTTCGCAGGTGCGTCTTGACGGTATCGGCTGCCAGTTCGGCATTGCCCGCAGCAATTGCCTGAAAAAGGATTTCGTGCCGCGCAACGACGGCTGCGGCACGGCTGGCGGTATGCGTTTGCCCGATAATCCGGCGGGACAGATGCTGCAAGGCCTGGAACTGCGCGATAAGCGCACGATTCTGCGATGCGGCAACAACACAAAGGTGAAACTGCTGACTTTCGGTCACAAATCCGTTGTGGTCGTCCCTGGTGTTGCGAACGCGCTTCAGCTGCGTTTCCATACTGGCAATATCGTCGGCGCTCGCGCGGGCCGCCGCCAGTTGCACCGCCTGCGCTTCGATCGCGATTTGCGCTTCCAGCAATTCAGCGCGGGAAACACCTTTCAGAACGAGTTGTATCGCCAGGGCATCCGCATAGCGGTCGGCGCCAGGCGCCGCGATACGCACACCACCGGACTTTCCGACCTTTACCTCGACAATACCGCTTGCCTCGAGAATTCGGAGCGCATCGCGCATGGTCAGGCGACTCACGCCGAATTGCTCGGCCAGACCGCGTTCGGTACCAATACGGCTACCTGGCCGGTATGCGCCGTTAAAAAAGCGCTCGCGAATCTGCGCTACAATTTCCGACGATGCTTTTGACGGGCGGACCTGCATCCAGCCGCCTGCAGCTTCAATGGACCCGCGCTTTTCGCCGGTCTCGTTCATGCGCCTCCACCCGTATTCAGGACCGATTTGCTCTGGCATTACGGCCCCCCTCTTGCTAAAAGGGACAATGTTTTGCTGATTACGCTAAACCTATCCGGCAAGGCTCGCAAGGCCTGCAGATGCGCAAGACCCGCAGATGCGGCAGCATACCGCAAGGCGTGCCGCTAGCCTGGCGCCGGCAAACATCTTGTTCCGGAGTCATTGCTCGGGAACAACAATAACATGCAGGCCCACCCAAACCGGCGGGCGCGGAATATACAGGGGAGCGAAATGAAAAAGACCACCAAGGCCTTTGCCGCTTTGATTGCGGCTCTTGCGATCACCGGCCACGCATATGCCCAAAAGTCGAAGGATGCGCTGCGGATCGCCTTCAAGGATCCCATCTCCACCACAGACATCTATATCGATCCCAAACCGGAGACGAGCCTGACGGCCGAAGCGATCTTTGACAAACTGTTGACTTATCTGCCGTCGGAGAACGCGTTCAAACCGATGCTCGCTACCTCATGGAAGCAGGTTTCCCCGGTCGTGCTGGAACTGCAGTTGCGCAAAGGCGTCAAGTTCCATGACGGCAAGCCATTCACGGCCGATGATGTCGTCTATACCTTCAACTACATCATCGACCCGAAATCGAAACTGCGCTTCGGACGCAACTGGGGCTGGATCAAAAGCGTCGAGAAAACCGGCGACTTTTCGGTTCGCATCACTTCGAAGCGGCCAACGCCCTTCGCTCTGGCCCGCCTCGCGACATCCACCCCGATTTATCCCAAGCATGTCCACAGCAAGTTCGAAAAGCGTGGCGAATTCGGCCGCAAGGCGCCAATCGGCACCGGTCCCTACAAGGCCGAGTTTGTCGACCCCTCCAGGGGTATCAAACTGGTGCGTTATGACGGCTATGTATCGCCCGGCCCGTGGAGCCCCAAGGCGTCAATCAAGACGATCCTGATCCAGCCGATGCCGGAATTGCAGACGCAAATAGCGCAGCTCATGACCGGCGGCCTCGATGTGATACTGGAAGCACCGAAGGACCAGAGCGAACAACTGGCGCAAAGTCCGACCGTCAAGTCCACCGCCATCAAGAACACCGTCTACTACTACGCCAATTTCGATGCTGCAGGACGTTCCGACCAGAAGGCTCTCGCCAATCGCGATGTTCGCCGGGCGATTGTCATGGCCATCAACCGGCAGGCGCTGGCCGATGCCGTGATAGCCGGCGGCAAACTGGTGGAGCTGCTCGATACACCCTGCACACCTTCACAGGTTGCCTGCAAGGCTACGGTGTCACCGGCAAAATTCGACCCGAAAGCCGCCAAGGCATTGCTCGCCAAAGCAGGTTATCCGAACGGCTTCGACCTCGACATTACATCCATTCCCGGAG
Source organism: Alphaproteobacteria bacterium (assembly GCA_029979185.1). GTDB lineage: Bacteria > Pseudomonadota > Alphaproteobacteria > Rhizobiales > Beijerinckiaceae > Terripilifer. Next base: position 8,539 of record JAPOIA010000031.1, read on the forward strand.
CGCACGAACTGGCGGAAGCAATCGCGGGACAGCTCCGCGTGATCGGAATCAAGGCGAAGGTCAGCAGATTGACCATCGGTGCGTACCGGAAGAAGCAGGTTGCGGGCAAACTGCAAATGCTGGTCTCGCACTACAGCTCCGGCGGCCTGCCGGATGCCAGCTCCGTCATGGCGTTTTATCAGGCGGGCCCTCGCGACTACTGGCGCGACAAGCAGATGCAAAAATTCCGCAACGAGGGCGCTGGCGAAATGGACGAGAAAAAGCGCGAGGCAATTTACATCAAGGCCTTCAACCATATCAACGAACAGGCGCTGGCGCTGCCTATCGCAACGCACCCTGCCGTGCTTATTCACTCTGCGGACGTTACCTTGCCTTCGATTTCCAGCCTGTTTGCGGGCGTGGAATTCAACAACATCAAATGGAAGTAGCAGCAAATTTCGCGCCGCCGCGGTACAAGCGGCGGAGCGACCGCTTGCCAGCTGCAAAGAACCGGTTTCAAAAACGGTGACGGGGCCTTAAGCTGCCACAGGGCGAAGGCCCCCGTCACACGTAATGTGGTGATGCAGGCGCTGCGAAAAGGGCGCGGAGGAAAAGGGTAGACGGATCGGGAATTCATGGCCAACTTTCTGACGCGCCGCCTCATCATTGCATTGCTCGTCGCCCTGACGGTTTCCATCGTCGGCTTCAGTCTGCTGCGCCTGTCGGGCGATCTGGCTGCCGTACTGGCCGGCGAAGACGCCTCGGCGGAAGACATTGCGCGCACGGCAGCGCAATACGGCCTCGACCGGCACCTGATCGTTCAATATCTCGACTGGCTGTTCAACGCCCTGCGCGGCAATCTCGGCCAGTCGCTGTTCACACACGAGCCGGTGTGGGAAATGATCACCTCGCGGCTGCCGGTAACGATCACGCTGGCCTTTGCCGCGCTGTTCTTCGGACTGCTGATCGCCATACCGCTCGGCGTCCTCGCTGCAGTAAAAGCCAATACCTGGACGGATCGCGGCGCGCTGTTCGTTGCGGTGATGGGGCAGGCGACACCGAACTTCTGGTTTGCGCTGATCCTCATCTATGTGTTCGGCGTGTGGTGGCGGCAGGCCACGATCCTGGGCGTCAGGCTGGCAGAGATAAAGATATTTGGAATGCAATTGAGCGGCCTGCCGATTTCCGGCGGCGCCACATGGCTGCACTACGTCCTGCCTGTCGTCACGCTGGCGACTTTCGTCATGCCGGCGATCATGCGCATCACCCGCACCGGCATGATGGAAGTCCTGAATTCCGACTATGTGCGCACCGCGCGCGCTAAGGGGCTCAGCCCGGGCAAGGTGCTGTTCAAACACGCGCTGCGCAACGCCATCCTGCCGGTGGTTTCGCTAGCTGCGGTGCAGCTCGGCTTCCTGCTCAGCGGATCGGTGATCGTTGAATCCATCTTCGCACTCAACGGCGTCGGCTATCTCGCCTTCGAATCGATCAAGCGGATAGACTTTCCGGTGGTGCAATCCATCCTGGTGATCCTGGCCTGCAGCTATATCCTGCTGACGCTGCTGGCCGACATCATCAACGCAAAACTCGATCCGCGGGTGAGGCTCGAATGACGGATGCGACGCAAACAGCGGCCGACGCCAAGCGGCGCGATTCCGCCAGCGACTTCGACACGCTGGCGCCGTCGCCGCGCGAACTCATGCGCCGGCGCGCCTGCTCGCACTGGGGGCTCATCATCGGCCTGTCGATCATTGCGATCTTCCTGCTGGTGGCGATTTTCGCCGGCGTGCTGGCGCCGCATGATCCCTATGCACAAACCTTGAGCCACCGGCTTGCCGATCCGGTCTGGGGGCCGAAAGGCAGCTGGAACCACATTCTTGGCACCGATGCGCTGGGCCGCGACGTTCTCAGCCGGCTGATGTATGGCGCGCGCCTGTCGCTCTATATCAGCTTCACAGCGGCGCTTATCGCAGCGGTCATCGGCGTATCGCTGGGCATTGCCGGCGGCTATTTCGGCGGCAAGATCGATTCCCTCGTGGTTTACATCATCAATGTGAAACTGGCCCTGCCGGTGTTTCTGGTTGCCCTGTCGATTGCCGCGATCACCGGTGGCACCGTTACCGTGATGATCCTGCTGCTCGGCTTCCTGACATGGGATCGCTACGCCATCGTCACCCGCTCGCTGACGCAACAGATGCGCGACCAGGACTTCATAATGTCCTCGCTGGCGGCCGGCTCATCGCATATGCGCATCATCTTTCGCGACATCCTGCCCAACCTGATGAACCATATCATCGTCATTGTCAGCCTTGACATGGCGGTCATCATCCTGATCGAGGCGGCGCTGTCGTTCCTGGGACTCGGCATTCGCCCGCCGACCCCGTCCTGGGGCCTGATGATCTCCGAAGCGCGGGCGATGATGTTCTTCAAGCCGCACCTGATCATGGTGCCCGGGATTGCGATTTTCATTCTGGTCATGGCGATCAACATGGCGGGCGACGGCATCCGCGACGTCACGGCGCCGGAGGGACGTGGATGAGCGGCGCGCATCACTACAACCCGGACGATCCGCCGGTTCTGGAAGTCGAGGATCTGAGCGTCGATATCAAGGTGCCAGCCGGAACGTTGCATGCGGTCAACAAGGTCAGCTTTTCCGTGCGCCCGGGCGAGACGCTGAGCCTGGTCGGTGAATCCGGCTGCGGAAAGTCGATCACCTCGCTGGCGATCATGCGGCTGCTGCCGAAAGCGGCGCGGCTCAGCGCCAGCAAGATCATCTTTGACGGCCAGGATCTTGCAGCGCTCAGCGAAAAGCAGATGGCGCGGCTGCGCGGCAATCGCATCGGCATGATTTTCCAGGACCCGATGACGTCGCTCAATCCGGTGTACCGGATCGGCGACCAGCTGGAAGAAATCTACCTGCGGCACAAGGGCGGAGGACGGCGCGAGGCGCGCGAACGGGCCGAATATCTGCTGGAAAAGATCGGCATCATCAATCCCACGCAGCGCCTGACGCAGTTCCCGCACCAGCTGTCCGGCGGCCTGCGCCAGCGCATGATGATCGCCATGATGCTGATGTGCGACCCCAAGCTGATCATCGCCGACGAGCCGACCACAGCCCTCGATGTGACCGTGCAGGTGCAGATCCTTCAGCTATTGCGGTCCTTGCAGGAAGAGTTCCGCATGGCGCTCATCCTGATCACCCACAACCTGGGCGTGGTGGCGCGCATGGCCGATCATGTCGCCGTCATGTACGCCGGGCAGGTGGTTGAGAAGGGCTCCTCCGCCGATGTGTTCCGCCATCCGACCCATCCCTATACCCGCGGCCTGCTGGAGTGCATTCCCCATCCGGGACAATCGGCGACGCGCAACAAGCTCGGCTCGATTCCCGGCATCGTGCCGTCGCTGGTCGGCAGGATCGACGGCTGCACATTCCGTAACCGTTGCAACTATGCATTCGGGGATTGCGCGACAGCGCAGGTCGGACTGCGTGACGTCGAGGACGGGCACAGTTACCGCTGCCTGCTGCCGCCGGAAACCTTCGCCGCCGGCAAGCTGGAAAAAGCGTGAGGATGGGGCACGCGATGCAGAGTGAAGAAGACAAATATCCTCAGGCGCAGCAGGTGGACGGCAAGCCGCTGGCGCTCGACATCCAGCATCTGACGCAGGTCTTTCACATCGGCAAGACCTGGCTGAACGAAGGCAAGCCTCTGCGCGCGGTGGACGATGTTTCCCTGCAGGTGCGCAATGGCGAAGTGCTGGCCATCGTCGGTGAATCGGGCTGTGGCAAGACCACGCTCAGCCGTCTGATGCTCGGCCTGCAAAAGCCGGAATCCGGCGCGATCTATGTCAACGGGCAGGCGCTGGTCGATGTCGACCGCAAGGCCTTCGCACGGCGCGTGCAGCCGGTGTTCCAGGACCCGTATTCATCGCTGAACCCGCGCCGGACGATCGGCGAAATCATCATGGACCCGCTGCTGATCCACGATATCGGGACGCTGGAGGAACAGCGGCAGCGCGTCGAGGAGACGATGGCCAAGGTCGGCCTGCCGCATCGCATGATCAATTCCTATCCCAGCCAGATGTCCGGCGGCCAGCGCCAGCGCGTCGCCATTGCGCGAGCGCTGGTGATGAAGCCGGAAGTGCTGATCTGCGACGAGCCGACCTCGGCGCTCGACGTGTCGGTGCAGGCGCAGATCCTCAACCTGTTGCAGGAGCTGCGCAACGAACTGAACCTGACCTATATCTTCATCAGCCATGACCTGTCGGTCGTGGAGTATATGGCCGACTACGTTGCCGTCATGTATCTCGGGCGCTTCGTCGAAGTGGGGCCGGCGCGCGATGTGCTGGAACGCCCGAAACATCCCTATACGCAGGCGCTGCTGGGGTCCGTCCTGACGCCGGACCCGGAACTGGGACTGCCGGATATCGATCTGGGCAGGGGCTTTCCCGATCCGCTCAATCCGCCGCCAGGGTGCCGCTTTCATCCGCGCTGTCCAAAGGCCATGGCAGTCTGCTCGCAAAAGGAGCCGGAGAAACTCACGGTCGACGGCACGGAAGTGGAGTGCCACCTGTATGCGAAAGAAGATGCGGACATCCCGGTCTGATCGCGATTTTCCGTCTGCGCACTTCCCGGAATCGCTTTATTGCGCTGCCATCGACTGCGGCGAAGGCGCACCATTTGCCAACGCGCCCGCCAGTTTTTCGGATTCCGGATCGGCGAGCGCAGCGCCGACGGCCTTGCGAAGCCAGGCGGCGGATGCAGCCTCCGACCCCGATGCGATGGCCGGCGCAACGATGGTATCGAACACGGCATTGTAGTTCTTGCGGCCGCGCGCCTGCGTCTCGCCATAGCCCTTTCGCAGGCGCGGCAATTCAGCCAGCGCGCCGGCAAAATCCGGAGAGCGGGGAAGCGCCTTCGCCATGGCATCGAGCCACAGACCGATCGCCTCCTGCTCGTGATGGAAGCGCAGCGACCTGCGGCGTATCCGGCCAAAGCGGGCCATCGCGCGCATCATGTAATAGCCCGAAATGCTGGTGGTCGAGAGCGCAAGGCCGCGCCCGGTGAAGGGCAGCCCCTTGCCCGCATCGAGGCGCTTCATGATACGCTCGCCCCATGCCTTCGGCAGCATGTCGGCGATCTCTTCCGCGCCGGGCTTGAGATATTCGTAGACGCGCAGCAGCTGATCCGGCTGCATTTCCGCTTCCTCGCGGATACGCGCGAAACGATCGCCGCGCGTCTTCAGGTCGGCTACGCGCGGGATGTCCTCATAGGCCATCCACAAGGCGAGCCGGCGGGCCGCTTCGCCAAGCGCATGGGCAACAAGCGGATCGCTGGCAGGCGGCGCAGCGCTCACCAGCGCGCGCATGCGCTCGAGAAACAGTTCGCCATAGTCCTCGTCCTGATAGTCGATAGTGCGGGCAAGCCCGTGGTTGATCAAATCTCGCACATCGGCGGGAAGATCGGCAAAGCTGCTGGGTGCATCAGGCGCTGGTCCTGTAGATGCCTGCGGCGCAGGCGCTTCTGCAACACCCTCCGCTTGCGCGTTCTGTACCGCATCGAATGCGGCGGCAAAGCCGGCAAGACTTTGCTTGATGCCACGGCCGCCCTCGCGAATGACCTCCTCGCAGACGGACCGCTCCCAGGGAAAGGCGCCGGCGCCAGCGAGCGCACCGAACATGGTGGCGCTGATGATGGTGCCATTGTCCTGCGCCAGTTTTTCCAGATCGAGATGAATGTAGTTTTTCGCCAGTTCCCGCGCAGTGTCGTGAATACGCTCGTTGTCGAAACGGCCATCACCCATCTGCATCTTTTCCATCGTCGTCAGCACGCGGCTGGACGAGGAAATGAATGTCGTGCGATCGGGCGAGATGAAACCGCGCTCCAGCAGGCGGCCAGATTCCAGCAGTTCGCTGGAGACGACAACATCCACGCGACCGGCAATCGGCACCAGTGCGAAGACCGGCTCGAGACCTGCCGGGGCGGGCTGCGGCAGGAGTTCGATGTAGTAGCTTGTTGCACCGGTGCGCTGGGCAACGCCGGGAACCGATGTCGATTGTGCCGGCAGGCCGAAGCGGATTGCGGATGCAACGATCCAGTCGGCGAGGACGCTGCCGCCTTCGCCGCCAAGTGCGGCGACAAGGATTGTTGTGGGTGCGAGCGCCTTTTCCATCATGCCGCTCCCGTCAGCGCCTTGCGCAGTCTGGCCAGCGTCCGGTCGAACCACCCGGGATTGGAGACGATCTCGGCGCGGTAGAAGGACGGACAAAGAGTTGCAGCATGGGCGTTCTCGCCGCACAGGCCGCAGCCGACGCATCCATTGAGCACATGCGCCACGGGATCGGATTTAAGCGGATCGGTGGCGGTCTTGACGGTCAATGTCGGGCAGCCGGACAGGCGAATGCAGGAATGGTCGCCCGTGCAGGTATCCTCGTCGACGCCATAGCGCGTGCGCATCACCGTCTTCCCTGCGGCCAGATTTCGGGCACGGATCGGGCGAATACGCCGCTGCCGTTCGAGCTGGCACTCACCTTCGGCGACAATAACTTTCAGCCCCTTGGTCGGCGTCGTGATGGCCTCCTTCAGAGCTGCCTTCATTTCGCTGACGCGATAGGTATGGACCGTGCGCAACCACGGCACGCCAAGGCCGTTCAGCGTTTTTTCGATGGTCAGTTCCGATCCGGTAGCGCTTTCGCCTTCGGCGCGCGTTTTGCGATCATCCTCGGGCGAGGAGATCACCTCCTGCGTGCCTGTGGCCGATGTGTAGCCGTTCTTCATGATGACCAGCACGCGGTCGCGTTCGTTCAGCAGCGCCGAAGTGACACCCGACAGGAGGCCGTTATGCCAGAAGCCGCCGTCGCCCATGATGGCAATCGGCCGGCGGGCGGAGAACCCTGCAACGCCGGCGCCAGACGCCATGCTCATGCCGTAGCCGAGAATGGAATTGCCGAAAGAGAACGGCTCGAATGTAGCCAGCGCATGGCAGCCGATGTCGGTCGAAATATGCACCTTGCCGACGTCTTTTTGCGCCAGTTTCAACGCCGCAAAGACCGGTCGCTCCGGGCAGCCGATGCAAAAGCCCGGAGGGCGCGGCGGCAGCGGGCCTTTCATGTTCTGCGCCGCCTTACCGCGCAGGCTTGCGACTTCCCCGGCATAGGCCTCGCCCTTGTCCGCAACGTCCGGCAGATATTCCTTTGCGAATTTCGTCAGGCCGCCAAGGATGACCTCGCTGTTGTATTCGCCGCTCATCGGCAGCACGTCCTTGCCGACGATCTTCGTGTTGATATCGGCACGGCGCAGGATGGTGCCGATTTCATGCTCGATGAATTCCGGCTGGCCTTCTTCCAGAATGAGGATCGCCTGCTTGCCGGCTGCAAAGGACGAAATCTCTTCGGGCACGAGCGGATAGACGACATTCAGCGCCAGGATCGGAATGTCCGTCTGCCCGAACGCATCGGCCATGCCGATTTCCTGCAGCGCGCGAATGAGCCCGTTGTAAAGGCCCCCCTGCACGATGATGCCGACATCCTTGTGACTGCCGTCGAACAGTTCGTTCAGCCTGTTGTCGGTAATGAACTTGCGAGCCGCAGGCACGCGCACATCGTATTTCAGTTTCTCCTGCCCGTAGGTCACCGGCGGATGGGCAAGGCGCTGGTACAGAAACTCCGCCGGCTCCTCCTGCAACTGGCGAGCGGAAATTTTCGGCGCGACATTATTCTTAGTCTTGAATGAACCGCGGACATGGCAGGCGCGAATGCGCAGCTCCATGATCACCGGCGCGTTGGACGCTTCCGACAGTTCAAAGGATTTCTCGACCATGTTGGTGATGGTCGTCAGATTGGGGCGCGGATCGACCAGCCACATGGCGGACTTCATGGCAAAGGCGTGGGTGCGCTCCTGAATGACACTGGCGCCTTCGCCGTAATCCTCACCGACGACGATCAGCGCACCACCCATGACACCAGGAGACGCCAGGTTGGACAGCGCGTCGGAAGCGACATTGGTGCCGACAATGGATTTCCATGTCACGGCGCCGCGAACCGGATACATGATGGAAGCGCCGAGCATGGCCGCGGCCGAGGCCTCGTTCGTGCAGGGCTCGACATGCACGCCGAGTTCGCCCATCAGGTCCTTCGCCTGCACCATCACATCGAGCAGATGGGAGACCGGAGCGCCCTGATAACCGCCAACATAGGTAACGCCGGCCTGTAACAGGGCCTTGGTCACAGCAAGGATGCCCTCGCCGTGAAAGGTCTCACCATCGCCCAGCTTGAGCGACTCGATTTCCTTTGAAAAGGATACTTCCATACCGTTCCCGCCATTACATAGTGGCCGCAATTGCCCGACCGTGGCTGGCAAATCTGCTGGTTTATGCATCATCAGTCAATCGCAGACGGGAATCGCGTCACAGCTGGCCTGTGGCGATTGGCAAACGATCCGCTTGCCGCTATGGAATTTGGATTCCCGCGGAAGCGCGGAAAAACAAAGCCGCATCGGCTTACGGAAAAAGGGAGGTCCGCGATGATCAGGAAATTCACCCACCTTGCCGCCTTCGGAGCGGCCGCCGCAATCGGCCTTGCGGCAACGGCCCCGGCCCATGCACAGGCCAAGGCTGTCCGTCTGGGCACATCCAGCGTCGGCAGCGTCTATTACACGCTGGCTGTCGCCATGTCGAAGCTGCTCAAGGACGAAGTCGGACTTGCTTCCACCGTCGAAGCGGTAGGCGGATCGACGCCAAACGTCATCGCGATCGGCACAAATCGCGTGGACATCGCAATCACAAACGCCTTTGCTTCCTATAACGGCTACCATGGCCTTGGCCGGTTCAAGAAGCGCGGCAAGGTGAAACTCGGCCTGCTGGTGGTCGGCAACCCCAGCCTGCGCCAGCTCGTCATACGGAAGGGCTCCGGCGTCAAGGACATCAAGGATCTCGCCGGCAAGACGATCATCGGCAAACGCCCGGCCCTGCCGGAAATCGCCATGATCACGAATGCGATGCTGAAAGTCTATGGCATCAGCCCGTCCAAGCTGCGCGTTATCGCAACAACCGAAACCGGCGAGGCCATGGACGCGATTGCAGCCAATACCGTGGCTGGCGGCGTCATCCCCGGCTCGCAGGGCGCCGGCTATTTCCGCCGCGCCGCGCGCGAGAACAAGATCGAGTTCTTTTCCTTCCCGAAGGACAAGATGGACGCCATGATGAAGCTTCTGCCGGAAGCCTTCGACACCTTCGAGGTCAAGGCGAATACCTACGACAACCAGCCCAAGGCCTATACTGCAATCAACATGGCGACGACCCTCATCGGTTCGACGCAGTATCTGTCGGAAGAGAACGGCTACAAGGTGATGAAGGCAATCTTCGATCACCTCGACAAGTTCCGGACCTATCACTCGGCGGCCAAGGACTGGACGCTCGAGAATACGCTGGCCAAGGGCAAGATCCCCTTCCATCCCGGAGCGGTGCGGTACTTCAAGGAAAAGAAAGTCTGGACCGACGCGATGGACAAGCGCCAGGCCACAATGCTCAACAAGAAGTAAGCCAAAGGCATCTGATACAATAACTTCTGCCAGCCGGCCCTCCGGCTGGCGGATGCATCAGATACCTCGTGCATGAATCCGGGATGGAGACGCCGCAATGGCGGACGCCAAGCAGAACAATTCAGCCAAATTCTTCCTCGTGTTCGCCACACTGCTCGCGCTCTACCAGATCGCGATCGTCGGCAATCTTGCAGCGCATCTTGGATTCTTCATGCCGCAGCAGGTGCATCGCGCCCTATCCCTGGCCGGTGCGCTGACCATTGTCTTCACCATGGTTCCGATGTTCGCAGCGGGGCATGGGGAATTCTACAAGCCCGGCGAACCGGTCATGCAACCGGCACGGATCGTCAGCCTGCTTCTGTTGGCTGCCGCTCTCTATTCCCTCGCATATGT